>NZ_JAUNXX010000002.1 GCF_030539555.1 Methanobrevibacter sp.
GTTGACTTAGGAAATGAACCGAACTAGATTGAAAAAATCTGGGAGGATTCATTCCCCCTCTTTTTTTAATTTTTCACATAAATGAGGACATGACTAAAGCTTTTGGTTTAACTCATTTAAATTGACTGAATTCAATACTATTAATCAGGAGTTTATAGTTGATTAAAAAAAATTCTTTTCGTTCTAAAACATCATGGCTATCGGTTTACCTGTTTAAGCACTACTGAATTGAGAATATGGCGGAAAACAACATTATTGACAACAATACACTAAAACCGAAATAATCCGTATGGGAAACAATTCTGCATTGAACACCAATCCAGAAATCACTGACGAAGCAACAGAATAGGGGACAGTATATTGTATAGACTCACCGACAAGAATGCAACAAAAAACCCTGTCAAATGTTGAATATGCAGTCTGCAAAAACTAACGACAATGATAATAAAAAAAATCCTTACAGATTCAGGAAAAATAGCCATCTATAAACTCCTTTCAAATTGAGATGCAAATCGCCGCAAGTCATGGATGAAACAGGCCGGCAAAACATCACAAAAACATGACATTACTTTTAAAATAAGCTCGCCACAATGAAAGCATTTTCTTTAACTGACTTAATATGTCATCCGTCCAATATATTACCAGTTAAGGAGTTTTTATTATGGCCAATAAGAAATTTTATATTTTTACACTGATTCTAGTCATAGTCTCCATCAGCCTTGCTTCGGCCGTTAGCGCAGGTGACAACACTGCAGATTCACTCGCCAACATTGAAAATGGCAATGATGTCGACGGACTGCTTCCAGATGATGATTATGACCCTGATGACGACTGGGAAGATGACGATGACTGGGAAGAGAAAATTATAACTGCCAAACTGGAAATAATCGACTATCCAAAACAGTATGGTGAAAACAAGGTTACATTCAAATTAACAAATGAAGCGGACAATTCCTCATTGGCAAACGTTGACTTATCCGTCATAGGATATGTTCCTAACTCACCAAAAAACGTTTCAGGCAATGACAAGTTAGGCGCCGATTCAAATTCAAAACCGTTGACATTCCTGGGAGACATATATAACCTCACCAAAATAACTACCGATTCAAACGGGATTGCCATCTACACAATCCCGGAGATATTCACAGACGATTTCTGTTTAATGGCAGGATTCTATATTGATGACGGCATCTCTTCATCAACCACAATCAACTACAATGGCGTGGAAACAGAAGTATACCTGACAGACTTTGTAAATGCAAACATGACCAGTTTTGCAACTGTCGCATCAATAGGTCTTTCAAAGGAAGGCTCATATTACGGTGATGTTGTCCTGAAAGTTTCAATGATTACCGTTCTCAACCATCCTCTATCAAACAAGACTGTTGAAATCAGATTTTCAAATGGAAAAACCGTAAGATTAACCACAAATTCCAATGGAACCGCTACATATAAAATTCCATTCGGCGCAGGAACCTATTCTGCCACTGCGAATGTTGTTTCAGAAAGGATTGTTGCAAATTCCACAAAATTGGATGGCATAGTGATTTCAAAAGCGCCGGTAAATATCAAGCCAACCAAAATAGCAACCACTTATGCTTCCGGAAAATACTTCCAGATAAAACTGATAAACACACAGACCAACAAGGCAGTCAGTGGAGCCCGATTGACTTTAAAAATATACACAGGAAGCAAATATAAAACAGTTACAGTGACCACCGATTCCAAAGGCGTTGCAAAGTATTCAACATCATCATTAAGTGTCGGTGCACATAAGGTGGTCATAAGCATTAAGGACACTGCATATTGCACAGGATCATCAAAAACCAGTTCAATTACAGTTTCCAAATCAGCAATTTCCATTTCCGCTCCAAAACAGTATTCAGTGTACAAGAAAGGTCCTGCTTTCAAGGTTACAGTTACTAACAAAGTATCCAAAAAAGCTGTCAATGGAATTGCAGTTACAGTTAAAATCAAAAACGGAAAAACCTATCAGACATTGACTGCAAAAACAAACAGCAAAGGTGAAGCTAGCTTTTCAACAAAAGCGCTCACAAAAGGCAGCCATGTGGTTTCAATCACTACAAAAGCCAATAGCAATTACAAGGCTGCAAGCGCAAAAAGTTCTGCGGTTGTTCTGGCCAAAAAAATAACAACCTCATTAAGTGTATGGGAAGGCGTTCGTTTCATTGCAAACGGCTATGTAATGTCATATACATTCGGCCCAACCTTAAGGGATGCTAATGGAAAGGAATTAGTCAAGCCGATTAAGATTTATTCCGGAGCGTATACCTGGACTGAAAATTCCGGCAGCATCTTCGGACTTCCTCCATCAGGCTATAACACATATACCTTCAGATTCGAGGGAGATGGCCTCTACGAGGGATCCCATTGGATAGTGACTGTGTAAATCGAAAAATATATCAAATGTAAAGGAAATTAAAACCTTTACACTTCTCTTTTTTTAAAATATTCATCATTATGATTTTTTTAAGAATCGACCGAATTTTAGGCAAACTTAAATAACTAAATCTTTAAATAAAATCCGATTGAAACTATTAACTGTAACTCCCAAGTTACACTAAAAAAATTTTTAGTTTAAGTCTGGAAAACTTGTTTTTCCAGACAATCTTGTTTTAGAAATTGACAGAGGTGATTTTTTATGAGTGCATTGACCAATGCAGTTCTTTCATTCATTATACCAGGACTTGGCCAGGCAATTAACGGAGACCGACAGAAAGGAATTATAATGTTTGCAATAGTGATTTTCCTCAACATCTTCATATACTTCTTCATAAACAACCAGTTCGGGCATTTCATAAGCATAATCTATTCCGCATATGCCGCATATGATGCATACAGAACATACTAATCAAAAAGCATCAGTAATTCTTAAAGTACCGGACAATAATTTTATAAGTTTCATTGATAACTATAATAATAATCAATTAAAACATTAATTAAAACATTTCAAATAACAAAAGAGACTCTTTTTAAAAAAGGAATATATATTAAAAAATAAAAAAAGTGAATAAAATTGATTATTCACGTGCAGGTTTGATTTTGGTCAGCACCACAGCAAAGACCAAAACGGCAATGATGATAATCAAATCAATAATTATCTCAAACTGTTTTGCTGTGCTGAACAGTGAAACAATACCGATTATCCACATTATGATTAAAACAATCGGAAGAAGGTATTTAATTACAAAAGACCATGTTCTGCCAACTTTAAATGTTGAATATTCGTTTAAAGCTGGAAGGAAGTGTTCCACACCATAGAACCATGCAAATATTATACATTGAATTCCAATCAGGAGCAATATTCCGAATTCGTTGACGAATGAATCAACGATACCGACCAGATAACTGCTGATACCGGTAGTCAAAACAATTGAGCATGCGCAGCCTATAACCGCCAGCACTGTTGCGGTTTTCTTACGGGACCATCCAAGTTTGTCGGATGTTGAGTTCAGCATCGGCTCGAAAAATCCCAATGCTGAAGTTACTCCTGCAAATAAAATAGCCAGGAACAGCAATGGAGCCAATATACGTCCAATAGGACCCATTATGTTAAAAATCATTGGGAAAACAATGAAAATCAAACCGGTTCCTTCAGTAATAAGCTGAACCATAGGGGTTCCGGCAGTAGCTGACATATAACCCAAAATTGAAAATACACCAAATGCAGTGAATATTTCAAAAGCAGAATTGGATGCCACCACAATCAATACATTGTCAATCAGTTTGGAGTTTTCAGGCAGGTAGCTTGCATATGTAAGTGCAATGGCCTGACCCATACTTAGTGAAAATATGATTTGGGCAAATGCTGCAAGCCATATGTTTACATCAAGAAGCATTCCCCAGTTAGGAGTAAGAAGAGTGCTGATACCAATGCCCGCACCAGGCAGGGTCAAGGCATATACAACAATGATTCCCATTATGACAAACAATGCTGGAATGAGTATTTTTGAAGCTTTTCCGATACCCTTATCAACATTCTTATGGGCGATGAACCATAAGATAACCCATAATATCAAAACGCCGACAGTTGTAGGAATAAGCAGGAAGCTGGCATTGGAGAGGTTTGAACTTCCACCTACAGTCTGTGTAAAGTAAGCCGCAGCATCGGTTCCCCAACTAAATGTAAAGCTGCTTAACAGGTAAACCAAATCCCAGCTCAGGATTACCATATAATAAATTGTTACTACAAATACAAAAAGAACCAGTATCCAAGCAATGATTTCAAATTGCGGCTTGATTTTGCGCATTATCTTTGAAAAAGACTCCTTGAAACTGAATCCCACACCATATTCCAATATTAAAAACGGAATTCCCATAATAGCTATCGCTGTAAAGTAAGGAATAAAAAATGATCCCCCACCATTAGAATAAAGAACATAACTGAAACGCCAGATGTTTCCAAGACCCACTGCCGCTCCGATCATTGCAAAAATAAATGCTATTGATGAATCCCACTGAGCTTGTTCAGACATAATAATTCCCTCAATGATACTAATTATGGAAATAATATATAATAAATCTAACATAATAATTACTAGTGAAAAAATGAATGTCTTCGATAAATTTATGGTGGGAGATACTGCAGGCATAAACTGGTGTTTTGAAAACAGACACTTTCAACAGAGACTTGATGAAAACGGCCTTCAGAGAAGCTACATTATAGACTGCCTAATGAATGAAGAACCTGTCAGCTGGGAACATGTTGAAAAAGACATCTATGCTGTAGTATACAAAGCTCCAAAGTCCAAGGAATATAAAGAAATCAGAATTCTGATGGCATGCAGCGGTAACTCAATAGATTTGGTAACCATCATGAGAAATAACGAAACAACAACCAATCGCCAAAATAAGCAGTTCCAGTCCGAAAAAAAGAAAAATATAGAAAAAAAGAGATTGAAGGCTCTCTCAAAAAGAAAATGGTAAAAAAGAATTATACCAGTTTAAAGTTAAGATATTTTGATATGCCTATTCTGAACAGCACTATTCCTTTTGCACCCCCGCTTTTAGCGGCTTTTGCATCTTTAAGCAACTCAGAATATGACAGTGGGTTTGTATTGTCATCAGAATGGTATGCTTGCAGTCCTGTCCAGATTTGAGCGCCCATGGATTGCTTTACAAAAGTGTTGGTGACGCCTTTAATCCAATTGGTATTTTTGCCGTAATTGCCTTTGTATGCCATTGGAATCAATGCATCGACATATTTGCTTAGGGAAGGAACATCCTGACCGTAATAATAATGCATCATGCTAGGTTCAGGCATCAAAGCTACAGAAACTATGCAATTTTTATTTACCTTATGGACACTATAGCTTATCTTTTTAACGATATAGTTTATTGAAGCGATCGCATTGATGTGCTTGTGGGCGGTTCCGCCGTATCTCATATAATCAAGGTGAATTCCATCCACTCCGGCAATTTTGGCGTATCGAACAGCACTGTCAATCTTCTGATTGATAAAGTAGTACTTGAAGGATCCGTCATCCCTTACTGGAGAAACCCAATTTTCACCGTCACTGCATACGCACATCCATATATGAACCTTAATACCGTAGCTGTGTGCCTTTTTAATCCATGATGCAACATAGGAAGTTCCATATGCGGATATTGCATAGCTTTCTAGGAAAATGTGTTTTGTTCCTCTGCTTGCAAGAGTCTTGAGGTTTGTGGAGCTCATGTGAGACGGCCACATCCAATAGCCGTTACCTTTTGCCATTGGATGTTTGAAAAACAATTTGGCGCTTCCTTTTGAAGACAGGTAAGGGCTGTCCTTAACAAAACAGTAATAGACCATATGGTTTCCATATTTGAGGTTAAGATAAATCCTTGCATTTCCTTTTGAATCCGTTTTCGCAGTGTAGGTTTTTCCAAGCACCTTGAAAATGACTTTTTTTGACTTTATGGGATTTCCTTTAACATCAGTCAGCTTGACATAAAATATTGTTTTCAGACCCTGACGGTAACTGATGTAGTTGTCTCCCACCTTCAACTTGGTTTTTATGGCATCCTTGATATTGATTGAGCCAACACCGCTTGAAGCGCTGGTGTTCTTATCTCCAGCATATGAGTAGATGACCTTATAATTTCCTTTTGCAAGATAAATATTCAATGTGGCATCACCGTTTTTATCAGTGAGTCTTGTGTAATTTTTGTTATTTACAAAAATATTGACTTTCTTTCCGGCTATTTTCTTACCGTCGACTGTTAGTTTGACTGTAAATTTTGTTGGAAATGTTGTGTAACCCACTGCTTTTGAAGCTGATACCTTAGAGCTTGCTTTGGAAACATCTGAAGTGGAATTACTAACACTAACCTCATCTGAAATTTCACTGGCCTGAAGAGGCTCCGTATCATCACCAGACTGAATATCTTCAACTGTCTGAAGAGCTTCGATATCATCACCGGTATCAGTGAGGTTATCTGATATATCCTCGCCGGCAGATACGGAAGATATCGCCAAAAGAAGCGTTAATGAAAATATTAGAATTAAAAGAATTTTTCGCATATTTTTCACCTAAAAAAAAATTAAAAAAAATAGAAAATTAAATTCTATAGTTTAGAGAAATCAAAGAAACTGCTTAATCCCCATCTGAACATTATAACTCCAGTTGCTCCACCTGACACTGCAGCATTGGAATCCTTTAAAAGGGCAGATGCAGACAGTTTGCTCACATCATCGTCAGAGTTATATGATTGCAGTCCTGTCCATACTTGGGCTTTTTTGGAATTTGTAACAAACCATTTGGTTGTTTTTGTAATCCAAGAGGAAGATGCACCATAATTTCCTTTATAAACCATTGGAATCAGCACATCAAGTGACTGGCTAAGTGAGGAGATATCCTGACCGTAATAATATTTGTTGCTGGTTGTTTCAGGCATTAATGCTGCGGAAACTATGAGTTTGGAATTCACTTTATGGACTGCAGTTGCCAGTTGCTTGGTGAAGTAATTGATTGCGGATACACCATTTTTATAATTGTATGCAGTTCCGGGGAATCTAAGATAGTCCAGATGAACGCCGGCCACACCTTTGAGAGATGCGTATTTTTTGGCCTCGTTTATCTTGGATGTGAAGAAGGAATACTTATAGGACCCATCACTGTTTACCGGAGAGACCCAATTTCCATTATAAAAGACCTGCATCCATATATGAACTTTTATGCCTTTAGCGTTCGCATTTTTGATGAAAGTCTCAACAGCGGATTTTCCATGCAATTCCAGAGCGTAGTAATTTAGGAAAATGTGTTTTGTATTGTACTTGGCCAGAGTGTTCAGGTTGACATTTTTCATATCTGAACCGAATAGCCAAAATCCGTTGTTTTTGGCATGGGATTTGACTGCGAGTTTGACTGATCCTGTGCTGGCGGCATATTTGTTTGTCCTGTAAAAAGTGTATGTTATCTTATAGGTTCCTGCACTTAACTTGACGCCCAGCTGCGCAATACCTTTTGAATTGAGATTTCTTGTATATTTCTTACCGTTCAATGTAAAAATGACTTTACCTGAAGCAGGATTTCCCTTTCCATCGATTACCCTGACCTTAAACGGAGTCAATACATTAGGGGAGTATACCTCAGAATTTGCCCTGGATATTTTAGTGGAAATTCTTTTGAAGGTCACAATTGCCTTGCCGCTTGAAGATTCAATATTATCTTCGCCTTCAAAGTAATACCTGATGGTGTGTGAGGAAACACGGCTGTAGCTTAAATACAGGCAGGCTACGCCTTTTGAATTTGTGTACCTGTAATATGTTTTACCATTGATTACAAATTTAACCCTTTTATTTTTTAATACTACACCATCTGCAGTCAGGGTTACCTTAAATGGATTTTTATAACCGACATATGCAACGGTGTTTGAACCTTTGATTTTTGAAGCAGAATCGGATATTAAAAGAATTGTGCTTTTGGATGTGAGTGTATTGTAACCGCTTTCCGCGAACTTATAGAATATGGCATAATATTTGCTATCACCATATAATTTCAGATAAGCCGCACCGTTTTTTTGTGTGACTGATTTGTGAACTGCTCCATTGAATGAAAATACCACAGTTTTGCCAACCAAGGGGTTTCCATTTTCATCCAAAAGTTTTACATAAAAATTGCTTCCGTTAAGAATGGTTGAGCCTGAATACGGACTGAATGAAGCATTCTTATTGGAAGTGGCCAATACTTCTTCATTTACTGCAGTCAGATTATCTTTACTTTCATCATCAACTGCATCAACCACATCCAACTTGGCAGAAGCGCTTAAATTTTCATTAGCGGATGATTCTAAATTCAAATCATCGCTTACAGATAATAAATCATGATTATCATAAGAATTTTCAATACTTGAAACATTGCCGTCATCACTTGCACATGCGCTACCGAGCAGCATGAAAAAAATCAAAGCGAATGATATGAACAATGCTTTAGTTTTTATCGAAATTTTTTCACCTTCTTTGATTATATTAAAAAAAATATATTGTAAGTAAAATTATATCATTAAATGATATATAAATGTTTTTAAAACTTAAAACAAGCCAAAATAGACCAAATTAGCTAAAAAATACTGAAAACATATAGAAATAGAAAATAAAACAATTATTCAGTTGAAATAAGTTATAATAAGCTTAAATAAAGTGAATTTAAATTAAAAAAATACTCGCCTAATCATCAATGAAACATTAATATTAACAAAGTTTATACATTAAAACACATCAATTCAACGGACAATATAAACAAATACCTGATTTAAAATGATTTTCAAAAAAATAAGATGATTTAATGATAAAAAAAAGAAAATAAAGAATTTATTAAAAAATTCTAGTTTTCAGTTAAATTAAAGCTCAGCTTTCCGACACCATCTTCAATATGAAGTTCACTGCATTGTGGAGACAATCCTTCAAGAAGTGAAGTTCCGTCCTCTGCAGACATGAACTGTGGAAGGTAGCCAGAAATATGAATCGGGTAAACGCTGCATTCACCGGTATTTCCAACGAGATCTATCTCAACAAAGTATGCAACATGAGTATCTTCATTTGATTGGTCGAATATGAAGTTTCCAAGACTGTAAAAGATCGGTTTTCCGTTGTACATCTCAATACCCTGCGGAACGTGAGGATGTGAGCCGATTACAACATCTGCACCATAATCTATCAGTTCATGTGCAATTTTGGTCTGATCCTCATTTGGAGATGTTGAATATTCGTTTCCGAAATGCATATATGCCACAATCAAATCAGAATCGTTTCTGGCATCTGCAACCTGTTTTTGTGCAACCTGAGAGTTGTACGCTGAATAACCAGGTGAAGACCCGTTGGCATAAGGCATCACATCATAGTCATATTCTGCGAAATTGTTTGAATCCATATAATTCAATATGGTTATTTTACGGCCGTTGACATCTTTGACAACCGCATTGTGAGCATCACTTTCGTTTTCACCGGCACCGATAGGAGTTATTCCCGCATCCTCAAGATTTCTGACTGTATCTCTCATTCCATCAACACCATAATCAAATGCATGATTATTTGCAAGAGATGCAACAGTGTTTTCATTAGCTTTGGCCAATGGAACATAACTTGGGTCGCATTTTAAAGGAACATCCCCTTTTACAGCATTTTCAGAAGTGGTTGCCGCATTTTCAAAGTTAATCAAAAGCAAATCCACATTTGAAGTTACATTGCTTACACCCTCAAAGGGACTTGAATCCAAACTTAAAACACCAGGCATGTTACGTGCAAACATGACATCCCCTGTCACCGCCATGGAAGCGTTTTCCTTAACTTTTAAAGATTCAGCTAACGGATTGTTATTTTTAAAACCCATCAAAGTGAAGGCTGCCGCCATTATGATTAGGATTATTAAAACTATTAACAGTACTTTTTTGATGTCCATATAATTATTCCTCAGCTACTTCTGCCTCTTCGCTTTCACTGAACAGCTGATCCAGCATCCATTCAGCATCATATTCCTTAATGTCATCATAACCCTGTCCTACACCTAAAAACATGATAGGCCTTTTGATTACATAACCGATTGAAAGGGAAGCTCCCCCTTTACTGTCGGCATCTGCCTTGGTTAAGATAACTCCATCAATATCAATTGCATCGTTGAATTTGACTGCCTGCTCGGTAGCATCGTTACCTGTCAATGCATCACCTACAAATATAACAAGGTCAGGTTTTGCAACCCTCTTAATCTTTTTCATTTCGTCCATAAGGTTTGTGTTGGTTTGCATCCTTCCTGCAGTGTCAATCAATACCAGTTCTTTTCCCTGTGCTTTTGCATGTTCAACGGCGTCAAATGCAACAGCGGCAGGATCTGATCCTTTTTTATGTTTGATTATTTTAACTCCAACATTGTCAGCATGATATGTTACCTGTTCGATAGCTCCTGCTCTGAATGTATCTGAAGCAGCTATTACCGGAGTATATCCTTTTTTAAGATAATAGTTGGCCAATTTACCGATAGTTGTTGTTTTTCCGGTTCCGTTGATTCCGACAAACATGACGACAAGAGGCTCTCCCTGAGCTTTTTTCTCTTCAATCATTTCTGTCATGGATTTGCCAGGAATGTCTATGATTTCGCCAACAGCATTTCTCAAAGCAAGGAAAGTGTATTCAGTGATGTCATTGCTTCTTTTGATTTTTTTACCGACCAAATCATTTTTAACACTTTCAACAACTGCATTAGCCACTTCCATAGCAACATCGCCCTGTAAAAGTTCCATTTCAAGTTCCCATAGAATATCTTCCACATGCTTTTCGGAAATGGTTTTTTCACGAACGAATGAGAAAATACCGCCGGTAGCTTCACCGTCAGCAGAGACATCATCTTTTTTATCCTTATTCCTGCTCCAGAAGTGAGATTTCTTTTCTTCGTCTTCTTCGCTTTCTTCATCTTCTTCAGGAACCTTTTCTTTTTTATCCTTATTCCTGCTCCAGAAATGGGATTTCTTCTCTTCCTCAACTTCTTCAGCATCTACTGACTCATCCAAATCGTTCTCATCATCAGTTTCATCTTCATCAGACTTGTCCTTATTCCTGCTCCAGAAATGGGATTTCTTCTCTTCCTCAACTTCTTCGGTTTCTTCTATCGCATCACTTTCCTCATCTTCATCGGATTTACTTTTAAAACTAAAGAAACCTGATTTTTTCTCTTCATCTTCTTCAACGGTTTCTTCTTCGATTGATTCGGCTTCCACATCATCACTAGCTTCCGGAAGTAAATTGGAATCATCTTCTTTTTCATCCTCTTGTTTTTTGCGTCCGAATGAGAAAAATGAAAATCTTTTACCCTCTTCTTCCTGGAGGTTGTCCTCTTTTTCCGCTTCTTCTATAAGTTCCTCTTCTAATTTTTCACTTGTGCGTGAAAATTTCTTTTTTAATGATTCAAACAAAAATAACCCAACCTTAATAGTTAGTCAATGAAATTAATTATTAGTATTTTATATCTTTAATATTATAAATAATTATGAAAAAATTGAAAAAAAAGAAGACTTTGATATAAAGCCTTAAGTTATTTCCTGCGTTTTAATGAAGATATACCAATGCCTGCTACAGCAGCCAGCAATACCACTAAAGGATTACCTGTGGCGTAGGTATCCTGAATCGGAGTGGATTCTGCACCAGCAGAACCTGATTCATTGGTTTCATTATATGTTGCCGCATCGATGACACTGCCTTCCTGCATGCTATCTTCAAAATCATTGGTTTCATCGGCATATGCACCTGTTTCACCTACAGTCTCTTCAACATCATCAGCATCTCCACCAGTTTCATCTACAGTCTCTTCAGTATCATCAAGAGTGGTTTCTTCGCCGTCATCATCCTGATTTTGTGAAGCATCATCTGCTGAAACCATACCTGCACTTAAAATGAGCATGAAAACTGCTAAAAGTGCAATTAATACCTTACTTAACTTCAATATTGTCACCTCATAACATGTAGTTAAGTATACTTTGAGAGTAATTTAAAATAAATGTTTTGAAAAAAATAGTTGAAAATAAAAAAAAATAGAAAAAAGAAAAAATTGTATGGTATTATCTCATTTGAGTCATGTTGCCTTGAGCAGCGGCTGCGATTTGTTCAGCCTGAGCCTGAAGATTGCCGACAATGTCTGTGACCTGTTGCAAGTTAGCCAACATTTTGTCCAAGCTGTCTTTCAAGTCGTCTTTTTGCCCAGAGATAATTTCGCGAGCACCGTCTGCATCTTTTTTAACAGCAAAACCTGATCCAATACTTACAATAATTTCATCAGTACTTTTAAGTTCTCCTTTAATGAAAGAACCAGCACCTACAGGAACAAAAGCTTCAATAGACTCTTTTCCTTCGATGTCGTCTAAAGTGTTGGACAATGCATCGATTTCAGCCATGGAAGCCTGAATCAATTCAATCTGTTGTTTGATTAATTCCGCCTGTTGTGAATATGCATTGATTTCATTAAGAAGATTGTTTAATCTTTGCTGATCTTCCATGTTAACACCTTAAATGCATCTATAAAATTTCTTTTACGATTGGGTCTAAAACATCTTCAGGAGCAATTTCCTCGATTTCATTAATAGAAATTTGGTTCCTGTTAATACCATGTTTACTTCCGAAACGTTCGTAGATTTTTTGTTCTACATCAGCTTCACAAGTAGCTTTGTATTCTTTAGTAAACTCATGATATTCATCGCCCATTACAAAAGTACCTTTAACTCTGTAAATTTTTGTTATCATATTAAATCCCTCATGATATATTAATTAAAAATCATCATCCAAAAAGCCTAATGCTTCTTCAACTCTAGCCATTTCAGGACCAGTACTGTCTTTAGCCACTATTGCACCGTTTGAATTGGAAATAGTGCATGCGCCAACCAAAGGAATACCTTTACCAACAGTACCAATATCTCCTTCTACACCAAATACTTCTTGAGCAAAATTAATTTCACTTTTAACAGCCCGGCTACTAATTAAAAATCCTTTATTAGTAACGGTAATTAAAGAACCTATTATATCGCTTCCGACCATCGAAGTGGACTCGACATTAACATCCAAAGTTTCTTCAACCACCTGAATAGCTTCAGAATCTAAAAATGGGCTTACAATAGCTCCAGTATCATTTGCTGCGATAATGTTGCCGACAGCAGTGTACTGACCTGGAAGTGTAGCGACATTCAAACCAAGCTTTTCAAACTGTTCTATTTCTCTATCTAAAACATGTGGGGAAACAACGATACCATTTGAATTAGCTACAGCTAAAGATCCGATGAGACTGCTACCTGATATAGAAGATTTAACAACATCTACTTCTAATGTTTCCTTAATAATTTCCGCTTTTTCATCTAAAAGGGTATAAGGGACAATAGCTAAATCATCAGTTGCCAGAATAAAAACTCCTACATTCGGATTTCCTACAATATCTACTCTTTTTAACATATTGTTACCTCACATTACTCAATAGCATGGTAAAAGGTACTATAGCTATTCTGCTAAAGTAGCTTTAACAACACCATCATCATCTTTGACTGCTTTTACAGTAATTTTAGAAGGTATTTTTTGAATACCTCTTTCCCAAATAGCATGATTGATAGATTCATCAATTTTAACTTCTTCAGCTTTCATGTGTTTGGTTAAAAAGTTTTTAACTTCTCTGATAGCTCTAGGAGCTCTGATAGTCCTTTTAACATTTTTAACATTTCTAAGTGGAATTGTGTAAACTCTTTCCATAATAACCCCTCTTATAATTTAAGACTGTTTCTTCTCCAATGTCTAGGTTTTGGTCTGTATCTAAGTTTACGGTTAGTTTTAGCATAAGCCCAGATTGGAATTCTCCTATTTTGTTTGTTTGCTTTAGCCATTCTTAATTTTTTAGCTAATGGTTTATTTCTACTCATTTTATCACCTGTAATAATAATTATTTTTTGTATCCAATAACACGAGTTTGATAATGTTCTGGGAATATATCTAGAGAATTTCCTCCCTTTTCGTCAATTAAAGTCCTGATTTCAACCTCATAATCTGAACTGTTGTCCTTATTTGATTTCTCATGGGAAATCTCAAAGAGATTGGAGGTTATTAGCTTGACAGATTTATGTCCGAAACTGTCCAAATTTATATATTGGACGTTTTTTCTGTCTTCAAGACTTCTGATTTGATTGACGTTCAATTTAGGAGTTCTGTCATCCCTTCTTGTCCCGTCTGCAATAATATCATATTTTTCTGCAACCTGTTCCACGACATTTTCATGAATGAACTTTATTCCGTCATTCGGAAATCCGTCTTCCATTATCATATCACAAGTCTTATCTAAAAGGTCAATATCCAAATTTAAAACCTTATGGGTAAACCCTAAAGATGCAGCTGATTTGCTGGCTGGAACATATGAATCATAAACGCCAAAATTGGCTGTGCACAATTCTACATCAAGACCTAATCTTTTGAGCATGACTGCCATGAAAGATGAGTCTTTTCCACCACTATATAGTACACCAGCTTTCATCGATATTATTTCCTTGTAATTTTAATTTCTCTTTTTTGACCGGAAATCTGCCTTAAGAGCACTTTTAACTGATCGTCAGTTACTTTTCCTCTTAGACTTCCTGCTTGAGCTGATTGAATTAATTGAAGTTCAATGTTTTCAACGAGTTCAGGTTTGGTCAATTTAAGATTGCTTAATCTAGCACGAGCTTCAGGAGTCATAATCTGACCCAAAATCTGTTTTTTCTGAGCTTCGAACTGTTGCCTTTGTGCTTCTTGCTGTTGTGCCTGCATAGCAGCCTGTTGTTGCTGCATTTGCTGATTTTGCATAGCAGCTTGTTGAGCTTGTAATTCTGCCATTCTTTTTTGACGAATTTCATCTAAATCGCTCATATCAAACTCTCCGAAATATAATTAGTATTTTTCAAGTTCAGGAATATCTTTAATGATTTCACCAGAAAGTTTATCTAAGAATGATCTTCCTGCTGGGGAAACAACTCTTCCACCTTCAACTTTTTCAACATATCCTGCGTCTTCTAATTGATGGAGTGCAGTTCTAACAATAGATCCGCTTCCTTTTCTGAAAACTTCAGGACGTACACCACGGTCTTTTTTACCACCGTAGAAAGTTCTTAAACTCATAACTCCTACTGGACCATCCATGTAGACTCTTCTAATGATAGAAGCAGTTCTTATATACCACCAATCAGCATTTTCTGGTTTTCTTTCTTTGTGAACACCAGTTTTAACAAAATTGGACCATGCAGGGGAATTGATTTTTTCATTATTTTTAAATTCTTCTGCGACTTTTTTAATTAATAAATCTGCAGGTACATCAAATACAGTAGTCATATTAATTCTCCAATATTTATTTTTAAATAATTGTAGCTTAATCCACTGTAAATTTAAGACCTAAAAAAATAGGGCCTGTAACTCTAAATTTAAAATGTTTAAGGCTTTTTCTTGTAGATTACAGCAACGTGTCCTCTAACATCTATGAGCTTTGCTCTGGTTTTAGTGACAATTTCATCGATGTAATCATCTTTATCTCTAGCGATATTTTTTGCAAATTTAAGTTTAACAATTTCATTAGCTTTAAGTTGGCGTTTAATCTCTTCAATTACATTTTCATTGACACCAGCTTTACCAATATTAATTGTCATCGCGGAAAGAGCTCTATTCATCATTTCTTTTTTTGATTGACTCATATTTAGCTCTCCTTTTATTTTTCTTTTCCTTGCGATAAGGAATCTTCATAACATGGCCACATTCACCACAAAAAATATTAACTTCTGAGTTAATTAGCCGGACGGTGCAATTATGACCAGGGTAAAGGAATTTCTTGCATTTTCTACAATACCTTTTTCTCCATTGCTTGGGAACCTTGGTATTGTATTTTGTGGACAGCTTTAAGGCAAGCTCAACATAGCGGTCACTGCGCTCAGGATGGGTGATGAATTCCATCTCAGCACGTTCAAAAAGAATATTCATTCTTTCAGTTGCTATATCAATCATCCACTTCGGTCTTTTTCCTCTACTCAAAAATATCCTCCTCATAATTATGAAAATAGGATATAATATTCAAAATTGAATTAAAATGATTTGCGCAAATTAAAACAAAAACCATAGTTAAAATAAACCTTAGGTTAATATGAATATTAAGAATAATTATGTTCATTACCATTTATAAAGGTTATGGATTTTATTGTCATTAATATTCAAATTAAGTATTTTGAAAAATAAAAAAATAAATGAGTTTTAAAACCCACTTATTCTTTCAATGCCTTTGACTTTATCGAAATCCCCGTCAAATGATGCTATTTTTGTTATTCAAATATTGAAAAATAAGAAAAATTGTAATGACTTAGAAAAATTAAAGTGATTTAATAAAATTGTTACGACATGGTAAAATTGATGTAAAGCAGATTAAATCAGCCAGTCCATAAAATCGATTTCACCAACCGGAAAATCAGTCTTGCCATCCACCACATCAGTCAGCAGTTCAACAATCTCATCAACAGTCAAATCACTTGCATCGATTTCACAGACACTTTCACCGTAAATATCATAAGCCTCAGCAGTGCATACACCCATTGCTTCCGCTTCCAGGTTTTCACGGATTTTCGCTTCGGAATAGTTGCGTGCTTCCAACCTTTCGCGTAAAATCTCAGGTCTAACCCTTAAAACAATTATTTTGTCTGCACCGTTGCACAAATGGGCCAGGTGCCCTTCAAAAATAATCAATTCATCACTGGATTCGATGATTTGTGAAACCTTCCCCTCCAAAGCGTCAATGTCGATGATTTTATATCCCTTTTCATCATCTATTCCAAGAACAAAGTCATTTTCGATTGCCAAATCGTTGATTTTGATTAGTTTACAGTTTAAACTAGAAGCTAAAACTTCACTGACAGTGGTTTTACCAGTACATGGAGTACCACTAATAAAAACAGTATTTCTCATAATAATCAAAAAATAAAAAAAAGAGAATTATTTCTTTAAAATAATCCTTAATACATCCTCATCCTCAAGTACATGGTCTGGACCGACTTTTTGACCTGGGAATTTAACGGATGTTCCCCAGACCTTGGCGTGACGGAAGTTTTTAACAAATTCCCTGTGTAATTTCCTACAGGCGTCAATGACTGTAGAACCTTTTTTGATAACTAAAGGGTCTTCCATGTCTGCCTTTCTTCCCTGCGGTTTTAGATACACACGAACCAAGTCCAGATTATCAAAAATGATATCCTTCAGTTCGTCTATGTTTGTATTTTTATCTGCAGAAATCGGAATGAAATCAGGAATATATTTTTTTAACTCCTTAATATATGCATCATCAACCAAATCCACCTTATTCAACAGGACCAGCATCGGAACATAGGATTTGTTTCTGTCCAAAACATCTATGAACTGATCCATTGTTACATCATCTCTGAAGAGCACATCTGCATTGATATAACCGTATTCATTCAGAATAGACCTTATTGTTTTTTCATCCATATGAGTCAGCGAACAAGTGGAAGAAACCTTTACACCACCTAATTTTTTTCTTTTAACAGTTACATCAGGAGGCTGTTCATTTGGCCTGATTCCAATGGCTCTCAACTCTTTAATAATAACGTCGATATGTTGTGGATTTAGAGTATCCAATACAACCAATATCAAATCGGCAGTTCTTGCAACAGACAGAATTTCCTTACCTCTTCCCTTACCACTACTTGCACCAGTAATAATCCCAGGAATATCAAAAACCTGAATTTTAGCGTTTTTATGCTCCATTACACCGGGAACAATATCCAATGTGGTAAACTGATAAGCGCCGACTTTACTTTCAGCATTGGTAATATTATTTAAGAGAGTAGATTTTCCAACAGAAGGAAATCCTACAAGGACTACGGTAGCGTCACCGGATTTTTTAACATGAAATCCCTGGCCTTTAGACCCTCCGCTACTTCTTTGCAGTGATTCCTCTTTAAGTTTTGATAATTTCGCTTTAAGTTTACCTATATGGTGAGAAGTAGCTTTATTATATGGTGTCTTTTGAATCTCTTCTTCAATATCTTTTATTTTCTCTTCTATCCCCATTAAATCACCATAATAAAATAAAAAAAGAAAGATTAGGAAACTCCTAATCTAATTGCTTGATGTTGTATTTTCACTAGTTGAGTTGCTGCTACCATCAAAGTTTACTTTGAACAGCATTACACCAGGTTCTGTGTGAACATTGGTGAACACATCCTGTCCGGCTCCACCCATAAGGTAAAGTCTGGTAAACATCGAATTTGCCAATTCATTGCTAATCAGGAACGGAGTGTAGTCATCTCCAGTACCCATCAGGAAAATAGTGAAGTTTCCGTTTTCAGCACCCTTAATCGATTCGTTTTTCATGATGTATCCATCTTCTATAACAATGATGTTGGATGCATTGTAAGGATTGTATTCGGAATTGTTTACCATAATCTTTTCACCGCTTTCTGTGTATACTGATTCTATGTGAGCTGAAGTTGTATTGTTGCCAGCTCCTCTTTGAATGACAGCATTTACAGTCAATCCTTGATCTTCCATCAGGGTCAAGTTAGCGGTCTGATTAGCCTTGACAGTTACTGTGCTTGTTGGAACCAGATAGTTGTAGTTTTGGGAAGATTGGTTTTCGAAGTTCCATTTACCGAAGTAACTCCACCAGCCAGCTTTTTGAAGCATATCTGAAGATGCTACAAATATCACAGGGCGTGGATTGTCAGGGTGTGTGTAATTTACAACATCACTAGCCTGAGCTGAAGTCAATTTATACTTATCGACCAATGTTTTTTGAGCATCACTTGATGATTTAGGCAGGATATCAATTAATATATCGGTTGCCTTACCGGTATCTTCATTGGTTACATTTTCAACCAGATACTGAGTTGCCCTCTCACCAGTGGTGTCCAACATTCTAAATATACCTGCAGACAGATCCAGGTTATCGGTACTCATTGCCTGACCCAACCAGAAAGCACGGCTTCCTGTCTGGGAACCCCCATCGAATGTTACTTGTTTGTCAGCAGCAATCTCAAAGAGGTAACCGAAGTCCCACCAGGATGTGATTACAGTATCATTAGATTGAGTTTCGTTAATCCATTGCATTGCATTCCACATTGAATCACTGGTACCCGGAACTACATTTTCTGAAGTCTGATAAGCTCCGCATACGGTCGGAGTGATAAGTGCAATTACAATTGCAATGATAACAACATATTTTTTAATTGGAACTTTAACAGAAGCACTGGATTTAATACCATAGACAGTTATTAAACCGGCTGCAACGATTACAGCAAATATTGCAATTCCATAAACGGTATTGATAGTTGCTAAAGGAACAGCAGCTAAAAATGCGCAAAATACTGTAATTGCAATAAGCCATCTGTCATCGGACAATCTGTTTTTAATGTAATCGGTAGCGTAAGTTACAAATACACCAGCCAACAAACCAAATGGCAATACGATTGTGGTAATGAACCTTGAACCTCTACTTACCGCAAGGGCTGTGATTACAATCCACACTACGAACAATGTAGCGTACAATATTGTCAAACGTTTATCGGCTAAAATATCTATATTTTCACCGAATTTCAAATCGGTCAATGAAAGTTTGAATCTACGGTCATTATCAATTTTCTTGGAAGCTGAAAGCCTGTTTCCTTTCTGTGGTTTTCCAACTGATTTGATAGTCTCTTTGACAGAGCGGAATTTTAAAGATCTTGAAACTAAAATATAAGCTGAAGTCAAAGCGGCAAAGAATACTGCAATACCACCAATACCGTTGATGAAACCACTGGTATTAGCTAAGAACATTGAAGTCATTCCACTGCCCAGCATAGAAGGCATTTGCATCTCTGCAACAGAAATAAGAACATTCGGGAATCCACCCACAACTCTTGAAGCAGATTGCAAGCTTAATAATGAAGTTAAACTTCCAAATATGCCAAATACTCCATCTACACCTTTAAATACTGCAAGACCTGCAAATCCTAATACTCCTAAGAGTACAATTGATAACAGTTCTTTATTATGGACAAACCAGGAGATTTTGCTTGGATAATCACTTTGGTCATCACCCACATTAAAGTAGTAGCATGCAATTAAGTACACGATTGAGAATATTCCCATTAAACCTATATAAAAGATATAACCAGTCCAAGATTGTGAGAACAATCCAATTGAAATAATGGACAGTGCAGCATAGATTACTTTAAGAATAATATTATCTGTCCTTATACATTCAACAAAGAAGAATATGAAGAACAGTGAAAATATGTAATAGAACATATCTGTATCGAAGAATCCTGGGAATGTGTGTGCAAAGTAGTTTGGAGCAAGAACGATGATTATTGTTGCAACGATTGCACCATAATCATTGGAAATTCTTCTAGAAAATATAAATGCCGGAATTACGGCAAGTGTAGAAATTAATGCACCAGTCCAAAATGCAGTCTCCTTAATAGAATAGTTTCCTCCAAAGAAACTGTTTGCCACATCATGCAACCAGTTAGTGACATATACGATACCCAGTTCATAATTAATTTCATTTCCGTCAGGAGCATATCTGTGCATATCCCATGCACTATCATTTATCAATACATCTCCCACATGACCATGATCTACATAATTCTCTGTCAACCTTAAGTTATAATATGAATCCATTTCACTGAAATAAGGAAGACCAGATGAATCAACATATTCTGCCTTAATATCATTGCCTAACATAGGCAAATCAGCTGCAGGAGCTTTTAACGCGAAAACAACAGCTAACAAAATCAAAATAATGATTATTGATTTGCTTATTGTTAAAATTGTTTGTTTATTCATATAAATCCTCTGTATATCTCATTAAGATTAAAATCCCATAAAATACAAGATTTTAAATAAATTTAATTAAAATTATTAAAAACAAATAAAAATATTCATAGTTGATGTGAAAAAATATTTTTATTGAATAGTATATATTTAATTCACCATTATTAAATATTATGGATTAATCTAAAAAGAAGAAAAATTAAAAATTAATTTAATTTTGATTCAAGTTCATCAACAGAACACGTGAAGTTGCATTTTGGAAAACCTTTGCATCCTATAAATTCTCCAAACCTACCAGATCTTTTCAAAAGAGGTTTTCCACATTTTGGACACTTGCCAACCTCTTCAGGTTTGTATTTTTTCGTATTGTCCTTACCACAGTTAGGATCAAGGCACATTTCGCGCCTGTTTTTACCTTTTCCCGCAGCAATCATTGGAAGGCCGCACTTTTCACAGGTCTTTTTAATAACTGAAGCATTTTTCGGAAGAGAATAAGTGACATTGCAATCCGGATAATTTGTGCATCCCACAAAACTCCCATAACGGCCTGATCTTTTAACAAGCTTGCCTCCACACTCACATTCGCCAACAATATTTGTTGCCTGATAAGCTTCATACAATTTAGAACCTATTCCTTTCTGATTTTTATCAATGTCAACCAGAATACCTTTAACGTCCTTTTCACCTTCATTGATGACACTTTCTTTAGTGGCTTCATCCTTATTGATGCCCTCAAGCTTGTTTTCCAAATCTCTTGTGAGTTCCTCACTTGTCAGATTACTACAATAGGTATTCAAAGTATCGATAAGGTCCTCACCCAATTTATTGACTTCTATTTTGGTACCTTCTATATATTTCCTATCATAGAGTTTGTCAACGATGTCTGCCCGGGTTGCCTTGGTTCCGAGGTTTTTCTTTTCAAGCTCTTTTATTAGAGATGCCTGGTTATAGCGAGCAGGAGGTTTGGTTTCCTTTTCATCTTTGATAAGCTCCTTAACGCTCATCAAATCCCCTTCACTGACTTCCGGGAATCTCTCATCATCGATTTTTTTAAACGGATAATGCTCCATCCATCCCTTATGAGTAACCCGTCTGCGCTTGAATTTGAATTTCTCATCTTCAATGTCCAAAGTTGCACTCATGGTTTCAAATTCTGCAGATTCGAAAAATACCGCAATAAACCTATAAACAATTAACTCATAAATCTTCTTCTCGTCACTGTTAAGAGACTTAGGAAGTATTCCTGTTGGATGGATTGGAGGGTGAGCTGCATCCTCTTTTTTACCATTGTTAGGTTTTAATTTTGAAGGCAATTTAGAAATATGCTTTTTAAACTCAGGGTTTGCTGACAATTGCTTAAAAATATTGTCAAAACCTAAGCTTTCAGGTAATTTTTGAGATGAAGTACGTGGATAAGAAGTATAACCTGCACTGTAAAGGTTTTGAGCGGCAACCTGAGTTCTTTTTGGTGAAAAACCAAATACACTATAAGCTTCGGCCTGAAGACCGCTTAAGTTAAAAGGAACAGGAGGTCTTGTTTTTGATTTTGTAAACTTTATTTCATCAACAACAGCATCCTTGCCTTTGCATTTATTATAAATCTCATCGGCACGGGCCTTATCAAAGATATTCCTATCCACATGCCTGATTTCAATATCTTCAAAGTCCAGAATTGCTCTTATAACCCAGTAAGGTTCAGGGACAAATTCCCTAATTTCTTTTTCACGTTTTACTAAAATTGATAGAGTAGGAGTCTGAACTCTTCCAACAGATAATTTTAAGAATCTGTGCTTTGTTTTTTTAACGGAATCTGATAAAGCAATGGAAATGTTCATTCCAAAGTAATAGTCAAGGATATGACGTGCAATACCATTATCCACCTGATGCATGTCAATGTCAATTCTGTTTTCGTAAGCATCGACAATGTCCTTTTTAGTTAAAGTGGAAAACTTCATTCTTGAAACGTTATTTAATGAATCCTGGCCACAAGCATATTTTAAAGCATTGTAACCAATTAAAGTTCCTTCAACATCATAATCGCAAGCATGAATATAGGAATCAGCATTTTTACCAAATTTTTTAATAGCTCTAAGGTAGTCCCGTGTAAAAGCACTGCTTTTGTTGATTTCATGGGAAGGAGCCCAATGAAGATCAAAAGAAACTCTGTACCTTTTGTTTTTTTCAGGAACCAATGAATACAAATGGCCAACACCAGATAAAACTGTTATGTCCTTTGAATCTCTTTTAAGTTCCCAATATTTAACTTTTTTATTATATACCTTCTTTTTTGCACTTGGTGAAAGTGCTTTTGCTATTTTTTCTGCTGAACTCGGTTTTTCGCAAATTATTACTTCATGCATTATACTCTTACCTAACAAAAATTTTTTATAAAATATTTTAATGAAATTTTTAATATAAAAATATTACTATTTTTTCAGCTAACAGCAAAACAGTATTAAAATCTTAAAATTAGTTATTCCTTTTTGGTTGGAATGTCTTCATTGTAGAAACGGTAGAAATCAGCGCAAAAATCACAAATCGGAAACTGACCATTTCTGTAGTAAGCAAGGTCCGCTTTGTTCATGTCAAATTTTTTACCGCAAATAAAACAAGTTTCAATTTTCTCTTCGCACATGGTATGACCTTAAAAAAAAGTAAAAAAAAGTAGGTTAAATGAATTTAACCTATGTTGTATTTTTGCAAGAGTAAAATCTCTTCGGTAGATACTTTTCCACCTTTTTTGAATTTTTCAAAGATTTCTTCAGCTCTTTCTTTTTCTTCACGGTTTTTATTAGCACCAGGTGAAGATTTGTTATCGGATTTTCTGCGTTTAGGTTTGTTGGAACCTAACTTTTTGTTGATAACATGAATATCACTTAAGATAGCTTTGAATTCTTCATGTTTAGCTGAAGCGTTTTTACGAGCTTCAATAAATTTTTTGTGAGCTTCATCAGCTGCAGTTCTGATATCATCAGTTTTTCTGAAGTAAGTGAGCATTTCTTCGTGAGCTGCTTGAGCTTTTTCGGAAAGTTCAATTACTTTAGTGTGTTCTTCTTCAGATAATTTTTTGAGCTCTTGAGCTTCAGATTTAACGGATTCATCTTCATGAATTTCCATTAATTGTTTTCTTAAATCATTAGCATTTTTAACAAGCTGATTTTCTTTTTTAATGTCTAAAACGCGAGTTTCAATGATTTTATCAATTTTTTTGATTTCATTTTCTATTTTAATTTTGTCACGTTTACCTGAAGACCATTCGAGATTTTTGATCTTGGTATTAGCATCGTTACGAGCCTTTTTAGCAGCTTCAACAGCTTTGTTGATTTCATTACGCTCGTTTCTGAATTCGATAGCTTTGTTTAAGTTTTCTTTTAAAGATGCATTTAATTCATCTCTAATTTTACGTTGTTCTTTAGCTATTTTGTTGAATTCTTCCCTTTCTTCAGCAACTTTGGAGATTTCAGCTTCTTTTTCATCTTTTTGTTTTCTTACACCTTCCATGGTGTCAGCGAGAACAAAATTGGATTCAGGAAGACCTTTATCAGCTTTTTTAGATTTTGCTTTTTTAGCTTCAGCATCTTCTTCTGCAGGTTCAGCAGCATCTTCAACAACTTCTTCCCCTACAGCTTCTTCAGCATCTTCTTCTGCAGGTTCAGCAGCATCTTCAACAACTTCTTCCCCTACAGCTTCTTCAGCTTCAGCTTCTTCAGCAATTTCTTCTTCTACAGTTTCAGTTTCAGCATCATCAGTGGTTAATTGATTAAGGATTTCATCTAAGACTTTGCATAAGTCTTTTTCTTCTACTACTACATCAGCAATTTCTTTTACGGAATCTTTTGCATTGAATGCAATACCGCAACCTGCTGATTCGATCATGGAAATGTCGTTAGCGCCATCTCCAACAGCAACTACTTCATCCAAAGTAATTCCTGCTTCTTCAACATGGTCTTTTAATACATCCAATTTGGAACCTGATACTAAAGGACCAGTCACTTCACCAGTTAATTTACCATCTTCGACTGTGAAACTATTTGTGTAAACTGTGTCAACTCCAAGTTTATCTTTAATTTTATCAGCCACTACATCAAAACTACCACTAATGATAGCTACATCTACATCTTTGTCTTTTAAACATTTGACGGTTTTGCAAGCTCCAGGCATTAATGGAAGTTCATCAGCAACTTTTTCGATTTCTTCAATTGAAGTTCCTTCAAGAAGTTGTACTCTGTCTTTAATAGAAGTTTCAAAGTCTATTTCACCTTGCATAGCTTTTTCAGTAATTTCAGCTATGTCATCTTCAACATTTGCTAATTTTCCTATCTCATCTATCGCTTCACCATCAATAATAACGTTATCTAAGTCAAATACTACAAGTTTAATCAATAATACCACCAATTATATTAAATCTAGCTCACTTAATCTGTCGTAAGCTCTTTCGACACCAAGTTTAGCGTCGCTTTTTGTTTTAGCTCCAGTACATACAACCTTACCGGAACCGAATAATAATAAGACCACTTTAGGGTCTGATAATCTATATACCAAACCAGGGAATTGTTCTGGTTCGTATTCAGTATCTTCAAGTTCTAAAGCTACTGCTTCTAAATTTAATGTGGATTCTAAGTTAGCAGAAGCCACAATGTTTTGAATTTTAATTTCAAACTCATGAGGAATTTCCGTATCGACAGTCCTCATTAAATCTACAGTTTTTTTGATTGCCAATTTGGAATCATCTATAGATTTTGCTCCAGTACATACAAGCTTACCAGAGCTGAAAATTAATGCTGCGGTTTTAGGATCTTTAAGTTTAAAAACTAATCCCGGAAACTGTTCACGATTAAAATTAACCCCTTCCAAAGCTTGTGACACTTCAGTAAGAACTATGTCTTTACCAATGCTTGCAGAAGCAACAATGTTTTCAATTTTTATGTCAACATCGGTCAATTTAAAACCTCCAATTATGTTATTAAAATAAGAAAGTAAAATTTAAGAAAACAAAAAAAATATGTTAAATTTTTACTAATAAAATATTTAATTTAAATAGTATATAAATGTATGTTTATATAACAGATATATCGAATTTTTTAAAAATTATTGAAAATTTATTTTTTCAAAGATGACAAAAAATAATCAGAGCATTTATAAAACAAATATGATAATTAAAGTCCTGCTTAAAAACATCCTTATATAAAGACTTATAAATAAAATCAAAAAATTATATAAATATTCCAAAAAAATCATTTTCAAAAAAAATCATACAACCTTTAAAAAAGAAAATTAACAGCACACATCATCATGAAACCAAAAAATGTAAAAATTAGAGATTTGAACTGAGAAAAAATACCTGTTGGAATAACATAATTTTTTAACCACAAAACATCAAAAAATTAACCAGTTGATTAAAATGATAGAAGTTGAAGTCAAAGCCAAGATTAATAGTTTCGATGAAATCGAAGAAAAGCTCGCACAAATAGGTGCCAGGAAAACTAAAAATGAATTTCAGGAAGACATTTACTTTAATAGCCCAGTAGTTGATTTTGCAGAAACTGATGAGGCGTTAAGAATCAGAACCACAAAACAGAACAATGAAACCAATATTTTCATAACATACAAGGGTCCAAAGATTGACAAATCATCGAAAACACGAAAAGAAATAGAAATGGGCATTGCGAACAGCAGTCAGTGCAGTGACATATTTGAAGCAATCGGATTTAGAAAAGTCAGAACTGTGAGAAAAAACAGACAATACTTTACTTATGAAAATTTTGAAATATCTCTTGATGACATTGAAGGTTTGGACCCCTATATGGAAATTGAAATAGCTTTAGAAGATGGTGAAGATTACAGTGAAGCTCAAAAGTCCATATTCAAATTATTTGAAAAATTAGGAATTACTGATGGATTTGAGAGAACTTCATATCTGGAACTTTTAGAAAAGTTAAATAATGACTAAATAATAATATTATATATTAAATTTATATTCCAGAGAAGTGATTATATTGCAATATTTCATAAGTCATTATAATAAGGAAAGTGAAATTGCTTTTCCAGAGGATTTCATTATTTATGATACAACATTAAGAGATGGTGAACAAACCCCTGGTGTCTGTTTCAGTCTTGATAATAAATTAGAAATAGCCAGGAAACTTGACCAATTCAAGATTCATCAAATTGAAGCCGGTTTTCCGATAGTTTCACAAAGAGAACGTGAATCAGTGAAAACAATAGCCAACGAAGGTTTAAGTGCAGACATTCTTGCTTTGACCAGGACAAAACCTGAAGACATTGATGCGGCACTCGATTGTGACGTGGACGGAATCATCACATTCGTCGGAACATCCGACATTCACCTGGATCACAAAATGCACATCACACGCCAAGATGCGATTAATCTATGTGAAACTGCAGTGGATTATGCTAAGGACCATGGTTTATATGTTGCATTCTCTGCGGAAGATGCTACCAGAACAGACATTGACTTTTTGAAAAGAATCTATTCGAAGGCACAGGAATGCGGAGCTGACAGGGTGCATATTGCAGACACCACAGGCGCAATCACACCACAGGGAATCGATTATCTGGTAAGGGAACTTGTTAAGGATATTGATATCAACATTGCCCTTCACTGTCACAACGACTTCGGTCTTGCTGTCATCAACTCAATTACTGGAGTTTTAGCCGGTGCAAAAGGAATTTCCACAACAGTGAACGGTATCGGTGAAAGAGCAGGAAATGCATCACTTGAAGAATTGATCATGGCTTTGAAAATATTATACGGCAAAGATTTGGGATTCAAAACAAAATACATTAAGGAATTATCCGACATCGTATCCAAAGCAAGCGGGCTTCCTATTCCATACAACAAACCTGTCGTTGGAAACAATGTATTCAGGCATGAATCAGGAATCCATGTTGATGCAGTTATTGAAGAACCTTTATGCTACGAACCCTATGTTCCGGAACTTGTCGGTCAAAAAAGGCAGCTCGTTTTAGGAAAGCATTCAGGATGCAGAGCAGTGAGGGCAAAATTGAATGAATGCGAATTGGATGTAAGTGACGATGAGCTAATTGAAATTGTCAGACAAGTTAAAAAGCAAAGGGAAGAAGGAAAATACATTAACGACACTGTATTTAAAGAAATCGTTAAAAATACAAAGAAATAAGGTCATATTATGAACATTACTGAAAAGATATTATCTTCAAAAGCAGGTCATGAAGTAAGTCCCGGCGAGATTATAGAAATACCTGTTGACCTTGCAATGTCACATGACGGAACATCACCGCCAGCAATTAAAACTTTTGAAAAGGTTGCTGATAAAGTATGGGACAGTAATAAAATAGCTATTATCTTTGATCATAACGTTCCGGCAAATACAATCGGTTCTGCGGAGTTTCAAAAAGTTTGCCGTGATTTCATTAAAACCCAGAATATCACCAAAAATTTCATCCACGGCGAAGGAATCTGCCATCAGGTGGTTCCTGAAATGGGATTGGTGGAACCTGGAAAAGTCATTGTAGGTGCAGATTCACACACATGCACATATGGTGCATTTGGAGCATTCTCAACAGGAATGGGTGCAACAGATCTTGCAATGGTTTGGGCAACAGGTAAAACCTGGTTTATGGTTCCAGAAGCCATCAGAATGGAAATTGAAGGTGAATTCAATCCGTATATTGCGCCAAAAGATATAATTTTAAATATCATCGGAGAAGTTGGAATAGCCGGTGCGACTTATAAAACTGCTGAATTTTGCGGTCCTACAATAGAGAACATGGGCGTTGAAGGAAGGGCGACCATGTGCAATATGGCCATTGAAATGGGGGCTAAAAATGGAATAATGGAACCCAACAGAGAGGTCATTGATTATATCTGCCAAAGAACAGGCAAAAAAGAATCGCAATTGAATATCATCAAATCAGACCGTGATGCTGTTTACGAAAAGGAAATGCACTTTGACATCAGCGATATTGAACCTCAAATTGCATGTCCGAATGATGTTGACAATGTCAAGGACATCTCAAAAGTTGAAGGAACACATATTGACCAATGTTTGGTCGGTTCCTGTACCAACGGCAGATTGTCCGACCTTAAAGATGCTGCAGACATTCTAAAAGATAATAAAATCAACGATGATGTAAGATTACTGATACTCCCAGCATCCCGTGAAATCTACAGACAGGCAATGCATGAAGGATATATCGAAACATTCATCGATGCCGGAGCAATCATTTGCAATCCCGGTTGCGGACCTTGCTTAGGAGGACATATGGGAGTGCTGTCAGAAGGAGAAGTCTGCATATCAACAACAAACAGAAATTTTAAGGGAAGAATGGGCGATCCTGCTTCCTCAGTATATTTATCCAACTCCAAAGTGGTGGCTGCCTCAGCAATCACAGGAGTTATTACAAATCCGAAAGACATATAGCTGGTTAAAATGACAGGAAAAAACGAAGCGAACAAAGCATTAATTGACAAGATAAACGAAGTGGAAAAAGAAAACAACAAGAAATTCTCCAATACTCAAAAAATTCTTCTGACAACAGACGGGTCCATTACAGCCATTTTGGATGTGCTGTACGGCAAAATCACACTGACAACTATTGACCAACACTTTGAAAATGCCGATGCTGAACATGCCCAATTGGTTAACGTTCCAATAGGAGAACAGATTAACTTTAGAGAAGTTATAATGCACAAGGACGATAAACCGTTAATATATGCAATATCACACATTCCCCTATCAAGATGTAACGATGAGATATGTGCGGATTTAATCAGGGCAGACATACCTATCGGAAGAATATTGAAAAACTATGATATCGAATCAAGAAGGGAAATCAATAATATATACATTGAAAAGCCAAATGACAAATTAAAGGAGATATTCGGCACCGATGAGGAAATGCTGGCCCGCGATTATGTTATTATTAATTGTGATAAAATTTTAATGTGGATTAAAGAAGTATTCCCAATAAGCCAATTTACTGAAATCTGAGTGATAGGAATGACAACCGAAGGCGAATCTATAAACAATGAAATTAGAGAGAAAATAATGGAACTGGAGGAGCAGCATGATGTATCCCTTTCAACTATCCAAAAGATATTATTAACAATCGAAGGGCAGATTGTAACAATATTGGACGTCTTATACGGGAACGTCAAATTGTTCATAATAGACCAGTGCATGATAAAAGCTGACAAACAGACCGCTGAAAAACTGGACGTGAGTGAAGGAGACGAAATAGATTTGAGAGAAGTCATTGTCCATAAGAAAGGTCATCCGTTAGTTTATGCAAAATCCTATATTCCTAAAGACCGCTGCAGCGACAGAGTTATCGATGAACTGTTTAAAGAAGAGTCAACGACAAGCCGAATAATGTTGGCCCATGAAATCGAGACTACAAGAAAAATCAAGGAAATTTCAATTGAAAAACCAACAGCACTACTGAGAGAATTATTCAATACAACCGAAGACATGTTATCACGCGAATATGTAATGATACACAAAAAGAAAGTTGTAATATGGACTAAAGAGTTATATCCTTTAAGTCATTTTAAAGAATAGGTGATATTGTGGGTGTTAAACTGAAAGACATTGTGGAACCAAAAGCGATTAGCTTTAAAGACCTTGAAGGCAGAAGCGTTTCAATAGATGCATTTAACACACTATATCAGTTTTTATCCACAATCAGACAGAGAGATGGCAGACCCTTAAGCGATGAAAATGGAAACATAACATCCCATCTAAGTGGAATACTATACAGAAACTCTTCAATGATTGAAAAGGATATAAAACCAATTTATGTTTTTGACGGCAAAGCCCCAGAGCTTAAAAGTGAAACTCAGGCAAAAAGAAGAGAAATAAGAGAGGAATCAGAGAAAATCTACAAGGAAGCTTTAGCCGCAGGAGATACTGAAAAGGCCCGTAAATTCGCAATGAGGTCATCAAAACTTTCACCGGAAATTATCGAATCATCTAAAAAACTGTTAACATTAATGGGCATCCCATATATTGAAGCCAAAGGAGAAGGAGAAGCCCAAGCGGCATATCTGGTAGCGAATGGGGACGCATATGCTGTAGCATCACAGGATTACGATTGTCTACTGTTTGGAGCAAAAAGGGTTGTAAGAAACCTTGCAGTCAGTTCCAACTTGGGAAATCTGGAATTCTATGAACTGGACAAAGTGCTAAGACAGCTTGACATTACCCGTGAAGAGCTTGTTGACATGGGAATATTAATCGGTACTGACTTTTGTGAAGGTCTGAAAGGAGTGGGAGCCAAAACCGCTCTAAAATTAGCCAAAAAAGGACAGCTTAAAGAGAAATTGGCGAAACTTCAAAAGGAATCAACTCATGATTTGGAGGAAGTTCGTGACATTTTCCTAAACCACCATGTTAACACAGATTATAAAATCAAATGGGAAAAACCAAAACAGGACAAGATTATTGAGTTTTTATGCTATGAACATGGTTTTTCAGAAGACCGCGTTATTAAAGCATCAGACAAACTTAAAAATTTAAGTTCATCACAAGGCAGTCTTGATGCATGGTTTTAAACCTCCCAACATGTAAACGACGACAAATAAAGTTAAATAATGAAATCAACTAATATTATAATTGATTCAGATAATTTTGTCTACAATATCACCACAAACCACGTTGTAGATGATTAGTAATGGCTGCTGTAATGGATGCAGGAAAGCTATTGCATTTTAGTTATTTGAATCTGGTTGATGATTCCTCACCACCCTTAGACAGGAATCATTAACTATCTAATAAGGTGGAAAATCCTCACCAAAGACTTTTTTTGCATATTGAATAGCCAAATCAACTTGCTCCCTGTATCGAATCATCATCTCCCTTTCAAAATGCTGCCTGGAAGGAGATTCTAAAATTAGCTTAAGCAGATTTTCATAAGTTTCAATAGCCGCTTTTTTATCAAATCCGTATTCTTTAACAATTTCCGGATTCAGTTTTTCAATGCAGGGAAATTCCAATGTTTTACAAACGGTTTCTGTTGAAAAATAAGTCATTCTGATTAATGGAGATACTGATGACACCAGAACATGATTTCCCAATTTAATCAACGGAGGAATGCCTGTACGTTTATATCTTCCCATTGAAGTCAGCCGATTATAATTTTTAAGGTTATAGCAGTGAAGTTCCGTATAAAAATCAGGTTCAAAGTATTTAATCAAATCAAGAATTTTCAATCCCAGTTCGGATTTATAATACTCTTTTTTAATTGTTGAGATATATTCTGTCTTATCAAAATTATAAAAATAGAATTGTCCGTCGGACAGGTCATCAGTTTTAATTCTTTTGATGAACTTTAGAGAAGTTACACCTTCATTTCCGTGAATTCCGCCAATGAATAACTTGGTTGGACCTTCACCATTGTCAATGTATCTAAAATAAGACATAAAAATAAAAAGTTGAAGGAATTTTATGTTCCTTCTTGCCAGTTAGCCATGTAAGCTTTTTGTTTATCTGTCAATAGGTCGATTTCAATGCCCATTGCATCCAATTTCATGCTTGCGACAGTGTAGTCGATTTCGTCAGGAGCTTTTGTTACGCCTACAGGCAAATCGTTTTCAAGGATGTGTTTTGCGGACAATGCCTGTACTGCAAAACTCATGTCCATGATTTCGGCAGGGTGTCCTTGGCCTCTTGCTGCTGACAAGTTAACCAATCTTCCGTCAGCCAACAGATAGATTTTTCTTCCGTCTTTGGTGGTGAATTCCTCGATGCTTTCACGCACTTCTTTAACACCGGTTGAAATTGCTTCCAAATCAGGTCTGTTGATTTCAACGTTGAAGTGTCCTGAGTTTGCAAGCATGCATCCGTCCTTCATATATTTGAAGTCATCACCTGAAATGATATCGGCATTTCCGGTTACGGTAATGATTAAATCTGCCTGTTTTACTGCTTCTCTGATGGTCATTACTCTGTATCCGTCCATTCTTGCTTCAAGTGCTCTTATAGGATCAACTTCTGTTACTATTACATCTGCACCTAAACCGGCCGCACGTAAAGCGAGGCCACGACCGCACCAGCCGTATCCGCAGACAACTACTGTTTTTCCTGCAATCACCATATTGGTTGTTCCCATGATTGCATCGAAACTTGATTGGCCAGTACCGTATCTGTTATCGAACAGGTATTTTGTATAAGCGTCATTCACTGCGATTACCGGGAATTTCAATGCTCCGTCTGCATGCATTGCCTGTAGCCTGTGCACACCGGTTGTGGTTTCTTCACAGGCCCCTTTAATATGGGACAATAACTCTTTTCTTTCGTTGTGAAGCACCATAATCATGTCTGCTCCGTCATCAATGATTATGTCCGGTTTGTGGTCAAGAACCATGTTGATAGTTTGATAATACTCTTCATCGTCCTGTTCTCTCCAACCGTAAACGTTCAATCCAAGGTCAGCCGCTCCGGCAACTGCATCGTCATGAGTGGATAACGGGTTGCATCCGGTCATTGCAACTTCAGCACCACCGGCCATTAAAGTCAAACCTAAATTGATTGTTTTAGGCTCCAAATGCAAACATGACCCAATTGTAATACCTTTGAACGGTTGAGTTTCAATATATTCTTTTTTAATGGATTCCAAAACAGGCATATGTTTTTGAACCCATTCAATCTTTCTAACACCTTCCGGCGCTAAAGACATGTCCTTAACTTTACTCATTTTAAATCACCATATATAAAAATAATATTAATATTATATAATTTGAAGTAATTAAATATATCTCAAAATTTCAAAAAAATATGGATTATAATAAAAAAAAACAAAAACTTTAAATGTAATGATAAAAATAAATATATTTGTTAGATGCCGGGGTGGCTCAGCTGGTTAGAGCGCACGGCTCATAGGGTAATAAAGCAGTGCTCTGACTTATTCCTGGGATACCGTGAGATCGCGGGTTCGAATCCCGCCCCCGGCATCCTAAATCCCAGGAATTTCCATCTTAACTACTTTTTTTAAAAATCATTTTTCAAATCATAACAATTTTATATTTTTATTGATTAAAATAATCATGTTAAAGAATTGGGGTTTGAAAATGTTATATAATACACTTGGAAAAACTGGTTTGAAAGTTTCAAGACTGGGTTTTGGAACCATGAGACTTCCAACAAAAGGTTCTAACGACAAAATCATGGAAAATGAAGCATCAGAAATGTTAACCTACGGAATAGAAAATGGGATTAATCTAATCGATACCGCTTATCCCTATCACAGCTCCACTTTAGAGGGTAGCGGAAATAGCGAAATATTCCTTGGTGAATTCTTGAAAGAAAATAGCTACAGGGACGATGTTTTAATTTCAACAAAATCCCCCTCATGGGCTATTGAAAAAAATGAAGATTTTGAATATTACCTTGATAAACAGCTTAAAAAACTCCAGACTGATTTTATAGACATTTATCTGCTCCACTCACTCACTGTTCCCGACTGGTTAAAGGTTAATGAACTTGGCGTTTTGGATTTTTTAGACGACTGTCTTTCAAGCGGTGTTGTAAAACACGTTGGATTTTCATCACATATTGAAGTTGACTATCTGATTGAGATTTTAGATGAATATCCAAAATGGGAAGTTGTCCTAACCCAAATGAACTATCTTGACGAGTATTACCAATCAGGAACAATGGGCCTTGATTATCTAAAAGAGGTCAATGTCGGAAGCATGATTATGGAACCCCTTAGAGGTGGCAGATTAGTTCAAAACATTCCTCAGCAAGTTAATGACCTATGGAACCAAGCGGATGTAAAAAGAACACCTGTAGAATGGGCACTGCAATATTTATGGAACAGGGATGACGTTGACTGTGTTCTAAGCGGAATGACAAGCCTTGAACAGGTAAAAGAGAATGTGAAACTTGCATCAACTGAAGACACAATCAATGAACATGACAGCGAACTGATCAGGGAAGTTGCACGAACTTACAGAACATTTTTGGGAAACAACTGCACCAGATGCGGTTATTGCATGCCATGCCCACAGGGAGTGGATATCATTAATTGCCTTACCGAGTACAATATCGCACATATGCTGAATGACCCTAAAGCCAGTGCCATGCAGTATTTTACATTGATTGATGACGATTCAAGAGCAGACAGCTGTATTCAATGTATGGAATGCATACCTTTCTGTACACAGATGCTCGATATTCCGGAAGAGCTGGTGAAAGTTCACGAATATTTCGGAAGTGAATTTGATCACTTTTAAACCTTCCAAATTTTCAAGATTCATTAAACAGTGAATCAAATTTTTAATCAAATTTCATCAAATATTATACAAAAATGTATTGTTTTTAAAAATAGCTAATAAATTATCCATTAAAAAAAATAAATGCTATATATTAATATACTAAAAGCTAAAAAATAGATAATAATCACTAATTTTTCAAAATATTTATATACTATTGCGTGGAAAAATATTTCCAAGGTAGGAAAATAGTTTCCGACTAATTTTTATAACTCAATATTCAAGGAATATTGGAGCTGATTAAATGAGCGATATTAATGAAGAAAAAATGCAAGCAGTAATCGAACAAATGAAAGAGGACAATATTAAATTTATCCGTTTACAATTTGTTGATATAAACGGTACCGTGAAAAATATTGTTATTCCATTTAACGAAGAAGATATTGAAGAGTTATTCAATGAAGGAATGTTATTTGACGGATCATCAATTGAAGGATTTGTTGGAATCAATGAAAGTGATTTAGTACTAAAACCGGACATCAACACATATTCAAGATTATCCTGGAGACCTGAAGAATCTGCTGTATGCAGATTTATATGTGACGTATGGACTCCTGAAAAAGAGCCTTTTGTTGGTGACCCAAGAAGCATCCTAAAAAAATCCTTGGCGAAAATTGGAAAAATGGGATTACAGTACAACATCGGTCCTGAACCTGAGTTTTTCATTGTTGATATTGATGAAAACGGATATCCGATGCCTTACGATGAAGCAGGTTACTTTGATGTGGAACCGCTCGACAAAGGTCCTGATTTCAGAAGAGAATTAACTTTAAACCTTGAGGAATTGGATTTTGAAGTTGAAGCTTCACACCACGAAGTGGCACCTGGACAAAACGAAATTGCATTTAAATTTAAAGATGCTCTAAAAACTGCTGATGCCGTAATTACCTTTAAACAGGCTATTAAAGCTATTGTAGACAATATGGCAACATTTGATCAGATGGACTATAGAGTAACATTTATGCCGAAACCATTCTTTGGTGTGAACGGAAGTGGTATGCACTGTCACCAATCCGTATTCAAAGGCGACAAAAACTTATTCTCCGATCCTGATTCTGAAACAGGCTTATCAAAAGATGCACTTCATTTCATGGGAGGACTGTTAAAACACGCTCCTGCTGTAACTGCAATTACAAACCCTATTGTAAACTCATACAAACGTTTAGTGCCTGGATATGAAGCTCCAGTATACAGGGCATACGGACTTAAAAATAGGTCCGCTTTAATCAGAGTCCCTGCAGCACGTGGAAAGGCAACCCGTATTGAATATCGGTCCCCAGACCCTGCATGTAACCCATATTTAGCATTTGCCGTGATGTTGGAAGCAGGTATTGACGGTATCCAAAATAAAATTGACCCTGGAGAACCGATTGAAGCAGACATCTACAAAATGACTGAAGAAGAAAGAGAAAAAATGGGCATTAAAGTCCTGCCATCAAGTTTATGGGAAGCTTACCATGCTCTTGAAGAAGACCCGCTCATATTGGGGGCTTTAGGTGACCACATTTCAGAAAAATTTCTTGAGCTCAAATATCAGGAATGGGACGAATACCGTGTACAGGTATTCGGATACGAACAAAGAAAATATTTAGATATCTAAATCTAAATATTATTTTTATTTTTTGAATCTAATGATAACTAATGCGTTAATTATGATTAGATTTAAAAAAGGGAGCTTTTTTTATGTCAGAATCTGAACACAGAATGATTGAAATCTTAAGAATATTGAATGCTCAAAACAAGCCAACAGGATCTAAATTAATTGCCGATGAACTAAAGAACAAAGGATTTAATTTAGGTGAACGTGCAGTTCGATATCATATGCAAATTTTAGATGAAAAAGGATACACTGAGAGAATGGGATACTCAGGCAGACAAATTACTGACCTCGGTCGTGAAAAACTAGAAAAGGGACTGATATATGACCAGGTTGATTTTATCCATTCAAAATTTGAAGAAATGATATATTTAACTGACTTTAACTATATCAACCAGAGCGGAAATGTTGTTGTAAATACTTCAACCATTTATAACGAAGAGTCAATTAATATACTTGAACATATTTTTGAAAGTGGTCTTTCTGTTAGTCCTTATGTTAATTTAAACAGAGTTGGAAACAAGGATGAAATTGAAGTGACAACAATATGCGGAACAACAATAGACGGCATACTCTTAAATGAAGGAATACCTTCACAACTCCAATATGGAGGACTTCTGAAAGTTGAAGATTCAAGACCTGTGAAATTCACAGAATTGATTTCATACAAGAAAACCTCCTTAACTCCACTGGATGCATTTGCAAACTCCAATTTAACATCAGTTCTGGACGTCATAACCAAAGGTTCCGGAATCATTCCTGCAAACTTCAGATTAATACCTGGAGTCAGCCGTCAAAAAACTATTGAAATCCTAAATAACCTGGATAGAATTGGTATTGGAGGAATAATAGCCATTTCAGAAGAGGGAAAAGACATTTTAGGACTACCTGTTCCTGATGGAATGGTGGGCATAAGCATGATTGGAGGAATAACCCCATTTTGCGCACTTAAAGAATTAGGGCAAGAGATTGACATAAAAATAGCAGAAGAAATAAAAGATTTTAAATCATTATCTCCGATTACATCATCCATAAGCTCCACTTTAAATCCAATAAAAGAAATTAATGAACCCAAAGTACCATTTTTACTTTCAAAATCCTGGAATTTGATACAGCAAGTTAATTTTGATGTTGAAAAAAGAAAAGGAGACATAATTACAAATATATCATACATATCCAAAGATGACCAGGACAATGCGTTAGGCATTATGGAAGAGACATACAACAACAACCCTAAATTCATCAATCCCTATTATAAACTAATTGACCATCCCACAGATGATGAAAAAATCGGGATTGCAACAATATGCAGTTTAAGTATTGACGGACTGTTAATAAACAATGGAATAATGAGTACACCAAAATACGGAGGGTTACTTGAGCTGACTGAACCGCCATTATTCATTGACCTGATATCCTACAACGGTACAACACTTGACCCCCATATAATATTCCTGTCCAAAAAAATGACATCAATCAGCAGAAATATCGGACCGAATAAGATTTTAGCCAGTGTAAAGGAAATTCCATACATTTCACGTGATTATGCAGTTCAATTATTGGACAGATTGAACAACATAGGATTCTCCATTTATAAAATCGGAAAACCAAGAGAACTGGTATACAATGCTAAAGTGGACAATTATAATTTCGGCATTGTCGCCGGGGGCGGACTTAACTCAATAGGTGCAATTAAAGAAAAAGGCGTAGATATAGAAGTTAAGGCTATTGAAAAATTAATTCCTTTTGAGGATATGGATAGACTGTAACTAAATTACAGTTACCTCCACATCTTCACCATCTTTAGGCTTATGAATAAACTCAATAATGTCTTCTTCTACCTCATAAATATCAATTTCGATTGTTCCACCCAAATCACTTTCATCAAGAGAAACCAATAATTTAAATCCTGGTTTTCCAAAATATTCTGAAAAATCAACATTTAAAACTTCTCCTTCTGCAAAAATTCTATCGTAGGCAATTTCCAAAACATCATGAATTTTTACATTTTCTTTTAAGTAATTGATAGCTTCTTGTGTTGTTAACTCTAATTCTTTCATGTCAATCAACTCCGCAATAACTATAATTATATCCGCAAGCATATAAAAGTTTGTTTGTATACAATGAAACAAATAATTTTTTCTATAAAAAATCAAATAAAATAATAAATATAAAAAAAGAGTTTAGATAACTTCGATGACGACTTCGTTACCATCATGAATATGGCGCATTTCCAATAAATCGTCTTCTATTTCTTTAAGGTCAATTTCAATAGACTGATTTAAGATTTCGCCTGTCAATTGCAAACCAATTCTTAGACCTTCACCAGTTACTTCATCTTCTTCAGTTATGCCCAATACTTCACCTGGAGCAAAAATACGATTATATGAGACTTCTAAAATGTCTGTTACATGAACATTATTTCTAACATATTCAACTGCTTCATCAAAGGTCATTTGAATTTCTTTAACCATTATATCGCCCTAATCATTATTAAAAAAAAAGAAAAGGAATTAGGAATTATAAATTCCTATATTCTCTAATTGAAGTATATTCGTCGTCAAGTTCGCCGTATGAAGATAATTTTTCTTTGTTTGCTTCAGCATCCAAGTATAAATTACCTTTACCGTTAAGACCAATATCTCCAGTATATTTAATATATTTACCTTCGAAAGTAGTTCCTTCAACTTCAGGATCAACAACTATACCATCGAGAACAAATCCTTCGAGTAATCTTCCGAGGAATCCGTGGATAACAATGTTACCGTTTTTCATTTGTCCACCAGGCCAACGGTTTACGTTACCGTCGATTTCAATAATACCTTTGGTCATGTGAATACCAGCTAAGATATCACAGTTACCTTTAACGTGGATTCTACCACCGGTTAAACATTCACCACATTGTTTACCAGCGTTACCGCCGACAACAATTTGTCCTCCAGTCATACCTCTCCATTCACCAATGTAAGAAGCACCAGTGAATTCTTTGGTGTTTCCTTCAATTTCAAGGTAACCACCAGACATTTCTCTTCCAGCGTGAGCAGCTGCATCACCTTTAACGAGAATGGATCCGCCAGACATTTCAGCACCAACGTGTAAATCTACACTGCTGTTACATACGATGTTTCCACCACTCATTTTACAACCGATGTATTTTACTCTGTTCAAATCACCGTTGAGAATCATTTCAACTTCATCAGGTCCGTTAGCTTCTCCAACTACAGTAATTTTGAAGAAGTCAGTGATTGGGAATCTTGAATTTCCAATAGGAACTTGATATTTTGCGAAATCAGCTTCAGTCCATGAATAAATTTCATCAGGAATTAATTCATCAAATTCTAAAGCGATTGAAGAAGTTTTTATTTGATCAAATGTAATAGTTTTCAAATTAAACACCCCTATTTACCTTCAACATCTATTCTAATTGGGTTAGATACATAGTGGTCGTGTACTGGATAGTTTTCCCATTTTACTGAGTAGTATTGAGTGAAGAACGGCATGATGTTGTCGATTACTTTTTGTTCTTCTCTTTCCCATCCTTTTACGTTAACCCAAACATTTTGACTTTCTTTAACTTTAACGATTTCTTTATCTTTTACCAATATTTGACCATCTTTAATAGTGTATTCAGCTACATTGAAACCTTTTTCAATTTCATCAGCTTGTTTGGATGGATCAATATCATTAGGATTTATGTCATATACTGCAATGTCTGCTCTGTATCCAGGAGTAAGTGCACCTTTATCAGTGAATCCGTAGATTTTAGCTGGAGCAGCCCTAGTAATAGTTGCAATATCGTAGAAATCATATTCTCTTTCGAGAGTTGGGAGAAGAGTTCTTTTGTGTACCCATTTGTGAACTTCATTGTCACACATGTCTTGTCTTTTCTCATTACTCATCAACCAAGAGATAATTCTAGGATATCTAGTAAATGGTCCTGCGTTAGGGTGGTCAGTAGTTAAACATACTCTCCATGGGTCTTCGATTAAGAGGAATAATTCAAGACCGATAGCCCATTGTAATGTACTAACAGGACTTTTCTTGGAGTAAATACAAGGAATGATACCTGCAGCAGTTTCACATTCAATATCCTTGTTGGTCCATTTAAGACCGGATAATTTGAATAAATCGTATTCCATAGGAGCGTCTGCAGTCATTGTAGTGGTTTCATCGAAGGTTACTTGACCGATATCACAAGTTATGTTGTCTTTTTTGTTGAAATGTTTAGCAACTTCTTCAGCACCGGAAGTTACATCTCTCCAGCTGTTACCTAAGTAAGAGTGGAACTGCAAGTGAGTCATGTGCATAACTTGGTCCCTGATTTCAGCTGCACCTTTACCTTTTTTAATGCCGTCCATAGCATCCATGGTTTCTAAGGTTGTAGGTACGTTACCTGGGTGTCCTAAGTCATTAGGGTGAATGTGTATAGAGTGAGGTAAGTTTAACATTTCGTTAGCTTTTGCTAAAGCGATAACAACTTCTTTTGAAGTTACGTCAAAGTATGGTGCTTTGTCGTTGAAACCGTGTACGTTCATACCCCATCCCCATGCTTCACTTCCACATGGGTTTACAATTTTTACACCGTAACCTTTGGAGATTTTTAACCATGCTGCAATGAATGCTGCAATGTCTTCAATATTATTATCTTTTGCGTATTCCATTACAAACCAGTTGTTACCGAATAATGGTAAAGCTGGAATATCTAATTGAGGAATAGTTGCAATTTCTTCGTGAGTGTGTTTTGCTTCAAGAGGAGGCATAGCTGCTTCTACAACAGTACCGTAACCTAATCTTGAGTATCTGTAACCAGTTGCAGGACAACTTGGAATAGAGAAACCAGATTCAGATCTTAATACGCTAGTTTTTTGAGTAACACCTCTTCTGGAATCTTCAGGTCTGTATAATCTTCCTACTACTAATTTAGGACCTGCAACGTGTGCGTGAGGGTCAATACCTGCTGGCATGACAATTTTATCGGTAACGTCTAAGACTTTAGCATCTGCAGATACGCTATCTACAATTTTGCCATCTTTGAACATGACATCCATCTTTTCCCCGTTAACTTCGTTAGCTGGGTCGTAGACTATACCATTTTTAAGAATATATTCCATTATATCACCTTTAGAGTGCGTTTGGATTTGGCACATATTTTGGAGCTACGTTTGGCTCTTCTCTGAGTTTCATTACTCTTTCTTTCAATTCACGGACAATCCATTCGTCATCACGACAGGTTTCTGGTTTGTCGATAGCTTTCTTCATGTAGATAGGAACTCCATCCATACGATAACTGGTACCGGCACATTCTACAGCAATGAATGAACCTGGCAATACTACATCAGCGAGTTCTGTTGATGGACCCCAGTGAATATCGATTTGAATAACAGGAATGTTAGCTAAGTGTTGGTTTGCTCCATTAGGGAAGTGAGCACCTGGGTCAGCTGCAATAACCATGAAACAGTCAGGTTCTTTCCTTACTAATAAATCGATGGTGTTGGTTTCTCCCATCATATATCTTGGGTAACCTCTACAGTAGTCAACACCGAAAGCAAATCCACATTCGAATGCCATGAAAATGTTGAATCCGTTTACGTTAAAGTGACCTCTCATTGGAGTAAGACCCCATTTACTGTATTTGTTTAAGTCTTGTACCATTTTAATTGCAATATCAATGTTTCTTTGTTTTGATAAAGTGTGGGTTAAACCTAAACCGAAGAAGAGAACACCGAATTCAGCGTTTTTCATTTCTTCTGCTAATTCATAAATATCTTCTTTAGGAATTCCAGAAATTACGTCTTGGTATAATTCTTTTCCTCTGAGAACTGCTCTAATAGCATTGTAGAAACCGTAGTCTCCGTTTTGTTCAAATCCAATCCATTTGTCTGAACATTTTGCAGTATCTGAGAATTTTGGATCCATTGTTACAACAGTTCTGTCGAATCTTCCTCTTTGTCTGAAGTATCCACGACAGAATACAGCATATCTTGCCATGTGTCTTGGGTGAGAGTTCATAGCGTTACTTCCAGAGTAAACAACCATGTCAGCTCTGTTTTGTACTTCACCTAAAGTTTGGATAGGGTAACCTGCGTTTTGTACAGCTTGCAGGGAAGGACCGTGACAGATAGTAGCTTGGTTATCCAATACAGCACCAATGTATTCACCTAATGCTACTCCTTCTTTCATACATTCGGTAGAAGTTTCAGACCAACCGTAAAATACCGGTCTGATGGAGTTAGCAATGTATTCAGCAGCTTTATCTAAAGCAGTATCCCAATCTACTTCTTTAAGTTCTCCGTTTTCATCCCTAATCATTGGAACAATTAATCTTTGATCCATATCTTCCATAATTTTACTTGCACCTAATCTGCATGCGTGTCTTACAGCAACAACATGATTGTTTTTAACTAAGTAATCTAAGTCGTCACAGTTACAACCACAGAAAGCACAGGTACAGTTTTCAACAATGTAATCATAATCAGTTACAGGTGGTTCATAAGTCATGATCAATCAACTCCTCCCATTTACGTCCGTGATAAACAGGTAATTCACCTAAAGATTCCATGTTTTCAACAACATCGTCATCTTCTTCATCAACGTATTTTTTGTATACCCATCTCATTAAGTCAGCCATGAGTAATACTTTTCTGTCTGTTTTTTCTACGGTACAGCGAATACCTTTGTAAGTAGGGTCAGAACAACAGTAAGTGTCGTGACTTACAATAGTGTTAGCCCATGGACCTTTACAAATGAATACAGTACCTTCGTGAGGTGCATCTCTTGAAACTGCACAGTTTACAACTACTTCACCGAAATCGGTTTTAACAAGTACAGTATCCCAGTTGTTTACACCTAATTTTGCCATATCTCTAGGATCCATGTAACAAGTACCTGAAGCGTTTTTGTATTCTTGTTTTAAGGTGGATCCTCTTTTTTTACAAGCACCTTGGTAGATGTCAGATCCGGTGTTTAACATACATTTTAAAACATCGGTAGTTCCTTCACCAGTGATTTTTACATCAGGCACTACAGGTTTTTCTAAATAAGTATTAGCATAATGCATATAATAATCCCCCTATTCTAACCATATAGCATTTACTGGGCAAAACATTTGACATGTTCCACATTTTTCACATTTTTCAGGACTGAAAAGTTTAATAAATCCGTTTTCTACCATCATAATAACTTCTTCAGTCTTTGCACCATTACCACCAGCATTTTCCGGACTGATAGCTGCATTAACAGGACAAGCAATTACACAAATCCCGCATCCTAAACAATTATCTTGTTCTACTTTAAGTTCCATCCAAATCACCTAGTCTTTAATAGCGTCTAAAGCTTCTTTCCAAGTAGCTGAGTTTATAGGAGTGTGATCAATTGCAGTTCTTTTAACTGTAATAGCACCGTTAGGACATGCATTTGCACATGCTTTACATTTAATACAGTAATCAGCATTAACAATAACATGTTCCATTCTGGAACCAGGACCGGTTGATACAGGGAATGCTAAAGCATTACAACTACAAATATCTACACAAGCACCACAAGCTTGACATTTGTCTTGGTCTACTTCTATAGTTCCTTCAAATGGTTTTTTGTGTTTTGCTGCATCAGTAGGACATACTCCTTCACACCATCCGCAGTATACACATGCATCTGAATCAATAACAGAGTTTCCGGTAACTACTGCTTTTGCAGGGTCTAAGTCATATTCTCCGTAAGAACAAGCTCTACATAGTGCTTTGATAGCTTTAGTAGGACAAGATTTTTTACATACAAGACAATATACACATTTCTCTTTGTCTATGACAATAGATTCTTTTCCGGTTTCACTGTCAACAACTATAGCTTCTGCAGGACATAATTCTTGGCATACACCACAGTAAATACAGTCATCTTCATTTACTTCAATTTCACCAGTTACTAAGTCTGCACGACTTGGTAAAACTCTTTCAATGACGATTGCATCACGAGGACATGCAACTTCACATCTTTTACAGTAAATACATTCATCATCATCAATTTCTGAGAAAGCATTATAATGAGGATATGCTTCAATTTCGCGGATAGGAACATCATTAATGGTTAATACTAATGCATCAACAGGACATAATCCGCTGCACATACCGCACAATACACATTTACTTTCGTCAATTTGAATTCTTTGAACATCAAAATCATCTTTGAAGTTTTGAGCAATCTTTTCATGACCACTGAAGTAAATGTCATTTGAAAGTCTGTGACGAGCATCGACAGCAATTGAATTTAATGTAATTGCTTCAACAGGACAAGTGGACTCACAAATTCCACAACCTAAACAGGTTTGGTCATTGAAAGTTAATTTCCTTACTTCTTCAGCATCTCTTGTGATGTCAAAGTTATTGTCATTAACCTCTTTTAAATTTCTAATCATATTAAATCTCCAAAATTTTTATAGAATCAGTTGGGCACTCATCTTCACAAAGCTGACAACCGCAACATTGTATGGAGTCTGCATGTGCTTGTAACGATTCTAATTGAATAGCTTTCATTGAACATGCATTTACACATAATCCACAACCAATACAAGAATCTTTTATAGTTACTTCGAAATTTCTTTCTTGGCAAATATTCACAATTTTTCGACTCTGTTCTGGTTCATCAAATATAACTTCAGCCATTTTCAAAAAATCCCTGGGATAAAGTTCCACTATAGTTCTTGCAACATCGATTGAGTTCCAGGATAAGTTGCTGCCATTCAAATAGTGTGAAATGGTAGACCTGTCAACTCCCAACTCATTTGCAATCGCCTGGTGACTTTCACCGGCATCCTTTAACTTGACTGCCGCCAAATATTTCAAACCAGATGCAATATGTTTTGGCATTTGAACCACCATGTGTAATGATTACACATATGTTTACTTATATAAATATATTTGCCTAAAAGAATTAAGACACAATCTTTATATATAACTGTGTGGATACTACAACAAAAAAATTCAAATAAAAGTTATAAATCAATATATAAAACTATAAATCATTCAAATTATTTAATTAATAAAAATAAAAAATAATAAGCATTTATATTAAAATTAAATATCGATTATCGATATTTAAAATGGTTTATATCGAGTATTTTTTAATAAAAAATTATGAAAAAGTATTAAAAAAATGAAAAAAAATCTCAGAAAGTGTCAATTTTTAGGCCATCCAAAATTAATGTGTAGTTACTACACATCACATAAAAAATAGTATTATTAATGTTGAAATACTAATAATATTATAGGGGGAAAATGAGATGAAAATCGCATCTATTGTAGGTAAAAAGAATACCGGAAAAACTTCACTAACAGTGAAGGTAATTAGTGAACTAACAAAAAGAGGTTATAATGTTGCTTCCATAAAACATTCCCACCATTCAATAGAGATGGATAAGGAAAACACAGACACATGGAAACATAAACAGGCCGGAGCAAATTTGGTTGTCGGTGTGGGATCAACTACTTTTTTCAATGCGCGAAAAGAGCATGACCTCAATAGAATATTATACTTACTGAAACATTTCGACAATTTTGATTATGTAATAATTGAAGGCTACAAAAGCTACAACTATCCGAAAATCATCACTTCCCCTGAAGTCAGAGACGAATACACAATAAAAGAAGTGGATTCATTCACAATAGATGATGAAGGCATTAGAGAACTTGCAGACTTAATAGAACAGAGAGGTCACGACATTGTGGACACCCTATTTGCAAACAACTGCGGATACAACAATGGTGAAGTTATCGCAGGAGATATACGTAACGGAAACTTAAGTGTCGAAAATCTTGACGATGTCTGCTGCTACATGTCAATAGACGATAAAGTTGTTGGACTGAACAGATTTGTCAGTGATTACTTAAAGCAAAATATTTTGGGAATCATTAACACATTAAATCTTGATGATTATGGTGTTGAGGATGTTAAAAAGATTGAATTGATTGTGCCCGATTCACAGTCAAGGCCCAATAAAGCAAATAAAAGAACTACTGTTTTAATCAATGGCAAAAATCTTGTGATAAATAAATTTACAATGGACATTGTAACAAATTCAATTGCTGCAATGGTTAACTCCCTTAAAACACAGGAGGATGTAAATTCAATAGATATCGAAATATCAGGTATAAGTGATGACAATCTGATTGATGCTGAAATTGTCCTTAAAACAAACGGTAATGATGTAAAAATCAATGAATTCACCAGAGGAATTTTAAAAGAAACTATTTTTGCAATCATCAGTACTCTAAAAACAGATGACAAAATCAGCGATATAAAAATTAAGGTGGAAGAGTGATTGGATGGTTGATGAATATGTAAAAGATAACTTTGAAAGGCCAATAATATCACTCAGAATAACCATTACAAACAGATGCAATGAAAATTGCATTTATTGCCATCATGACGGCATGGTTTCTTCGAAAGATGAAATGACACCCGATGAAATTTACAAAATATGTCAAATAGCTAAAAAATTGGGAGTTAAAAAGATTAGGCTTTCAGGCGGTGACCCGCTGGTCAGAAAAGATATCGTGGAAATTGTTGAAAAAATCGGCAGTCTGGATTTCAAGGATATTTCTCTTACCACAAATGGCGTTCTGCTTGAAAAATATGCTGAAGGCTTAAAGAATGCCGGCCTCAACAGGGTAAACGTAAGTTTGGACACCCTCGATCATGATACCTACAAATTTGTTACAAAAAGAGATTATTTGGATAAAGCCAAAACAGGCATATTGAAAGCTGTTGAAGTTGGAATGAATCCTGTTAAAATCAACATGGTAGTAATGAAAGACCTCAATCAAAACGAAGTAAAAAATATGTTTAAATTCTGTAAAGATAATAACATGGTGCTTCAATTAATTGAATTGATTGAAAGTGAAAACTGTGATGACGATAAATTCAATGCCGAATACCACTACCCATTAGATTCCATTGAAAAAAGATTAATTGATATGGCTGATAATGTGAGAGAACGTAAGTTTATGCAAGGCCGTAAAAAATATTACATAAACGGTGGAGAAATCGAGGTAGTTAAACCTATGGACAACACTAAATTTTGCGCAAATTGCTCCAGATTAAGGATAACACCTGACGGGAAAATCAAACCCTGCCTGCTTAGAAACGATAATCTTGTTGAGTTGATTTCACACATCAGAAATGGTGAAAGTGATGAACAGTTAGAAGAAGTTTTCATGAAAGGTATCGCCAACCGTGAGCCTTACAATACCTGATTTATTTTATATTTTTTGACAGACTTATATAACAATGTTATTTATTATGGTTAAAAAAATAAAAAGGAAATAGGGTAAACCCTATAACCATTTAGCTTTGGATACGTGATCAGTGAATGGAAGTGGGTCGTCACTACCCATACCTGGGATGTATCCGTAGATTTCTCTTACTTTGTTGTTTACGGTACTCCATACTTTAGCTACAGGAATTTCACATGGACATACTTCGGAACATTGACCACAGTTGGTACATGCGTCAACCATGTGCACTAAACGTGTTAAGTGGAAGAATGGAGCTGCAGGAGTGTATCCACCAGGTACCCATTCAGGACCTTCAGCTTCAAGACAGCAGTCTTCACAGAAACATAATGGACATGCTTCACGACAACCGTAACATTTCATACATTTGGAGAATTCATCTTCGTATTGGTAGAATACATCAATGATGTCTCCAGTGGTACCTGCGTAGTCTACGTCTTTTTTAGCTTGAGATTCTTTTAACATGAAGTTGTTAATGTTTTCTCTGATTTTGATACCTTTTTCGATTGGTTCAGCGGTTTCAATTAAACCTGCTTCAATAACTTTGTCTAATACTTCAGCACCAGTTTCTGAGAATACTTCTACGAAAGTAGCTTTACCAGCTAATTGACCGATAACTCCCCAGTTACCTAAAGCTAAGTCAGCGTTGGAAGGGATTTTGAGGTTACATCTTTGACAGTTTTCTCTTCTACCCATGCCTTGTTCTTCTAATTCATCGATTTTGAAACCTTTTTCACCATCAGCTGTTTCCATGATGAGTTTTCCTTTTGAGATTTCTTCTTTGATAACATCTTTAGGATCTAATTCGTATACATCTCTAATCATGTTCATGGTAGGAACAGGTGACATAGTTCCTCCACAGTTTACTCCAATCATAATTACGTTATCTTCGATGATTTTACCTTTTTTCATTAATTCTCTGATGGTCATTGCGTCACAAGGTTTACATGCAACAGCGAGTTTCATGTATCTTGCACCATCTAAGTATTTGGATACAAATTTAGCAATGTTTAATGTACCACAGTGAATTGAACCTGCAGTTTTGATTACATCAGCAGGATCAGTTACAAGGGTTGGTACACCATCATAAATATCGTGACCTTCGGTTACACCTACAACACCGTCAACGATACCTTCTTCTAATAAGTATTTCATGATAGTAGTTACTACTCCACCATATTCTCCTTTTTCTTTGATATCTTCGATAGCAGAGTATGCGTAGTACATATCGTTAATTTTTGCGCTCATTTAAATCTACTCCTCATTTATTTTCCTACTTGTACGGTAGTAGTTGACATGTTTTCAGCTTTAATTTCAGTGTCAGTACCATCTTTGTAGACTTCTCCTTTCATTTCTAATACTTCAGGGAGTTTTTCTACTTGAATAGCACATGCTTTTAATTCAACCATTTTGGATTTAGGGTCGAAAGAATCGGAGTTGGTTAATACATTAGCTGCACATTCTACAAAGTGCATTGGAATGTTTACAATACCTTCTCTGATGTCATCGGTTACACGTGCAGGAATAGCGATTTCTCCTCTTCTGGAGAATGCTCTTACTACTTCACCGTTGAGAATTCCTCTAGCTTCAGCATCTTTGGTGTTGATTTCGATGAATCCAGTTTTAACTTCGTTGTTTAAGGTTTCACATCTTCTGGTCATTGCAGCGTGATAGTGGAATAAGATCCTTGTAGTAGTTAATAATAATGGGTATTCATCATCTACAGTTTCAACAGGTCCTTTGTGTTCTAATGCTTGGAAGACTCCTAAACCGTCAGGGTGTGCGAATTTTTCTTTGTGCATTAATGGTTGACATGGGTCATCTTCAGATGGGCAAGGCCAGTGAAGTGCTTCAGGAGTGTCTAATCTTTCACGGTTCATACCAGCCATGATAGGAGCACATTCTCTGATTTCATTGAAGATATCTTCAGAAGTTTCGTAGTGGAATAATTCTCTTGGAACTCCCATTCTGACTGCGATTTCTTCCATGATTTTCCAATCTAACCATGCGCCTTCAGGAGGTTCTTGAGCTTTGTGTAAGCATTGTACTCTTCTTTCACCACTGGTGAAGGTACCTTCTTGTTCACCCCAACCTGCTGCAGGAAGAACTACATCAGCACATTGTGCAGTATCGGTTAAGAAACATTCTTGAACAACTAACATTTCTAAGTTTTCAAGTGCTTCTTTGGTGTGAGCTACGTCAGCATCAGAGAGAACTGGGTCTTCCCCGTGGATGTATAATACTTTTAAGTCACCAGCGTGAGCAGCATTCATCATTTCTACTAAGGTTAAACCAGGAGTGGTTGGTAAGTTTACTTCATAACCGTATCCACTGTAGTAGTCGTTGAACCATGCAGTAGTTTCTGGGTCTTTAACTTTTCTGTATCCTACGTAATCGGAAGGTAATGCACCCATATCACAAGCACCTTGTACGTTGTTTTGTCCTCTTAATGGGTTTACACCAGTACCTTGTCTACCAATGTTACCAGTTAACATTGCGAGGTTTGCAGTGGACATAACGTTGTCTGCACCGTGGGAGTGTTCGGTAATACCTAATGAGTATACGATAGCTGCTTTGTCAGCAGATGCGTATTCTACAGCTAAGTGTTCGATTACTTCAGGTTTGATACCGGTAATTTCAGAAGCCATTTCTAAAGTGTATTTTTGAACGGTTTCTTTCATTTCTTCGTAACCTTTGGTTCTGTTTGCAATGAATTCGTCATCTTGTAAGTCTTTGTCGATGATAACTTTAATCATTGCGTTCATTAAAGCTACGTCAGTACCGGTTTCGAATTGTACATATTCATCTGCGATTTTAGCAGTAGGAGTGAATCTTGGGTCTAATACAACTAATTTAGCACCGTTTTGTTTAGCTTGGATCATTTTACGTCCAAATAATGGGTGTGCTTCCATGTTGTTTGAACCAATACAGAATATGTAGTCAGCTTCTTTGATACTGTCGAATCCGTTGGTCATAGCACCTGATCCGAAAGTGTTAGCCAAACCTGCTACAGTAGGACCGTGACAGATACGTGCACAGTGGTCTACGTTTTGAGTTTGACAAGCTACTCTTGCTAATTTTTGAGTAATGTAAATGTTTTCGTTTGGTGAACGAGCACATGCGTAGAATCCAACTTTGTTAGGATCTTCGTCAGATACTTCTTTGAGTTTTTTAGCAACCATGTCGAGTGCTTCATCCCATGAAGCTTCTCTAAATTCGCCATTTTCTTTTATTAAAGGAGTAGTTAATCTGTCTTCCCTATTAATAAATTGATATCCAAAATTACCTTTTGGACATACTTTACCCTCATTTACAGGGTGTCTTTTTAAAGGTTCTACACCAACAATTTTTCCGTCTTTTACAACGAAGTTGAGACCACAACCAGTCCCACAGTACGGACAGATTGTTGGTACATATTTTATTTCAACCATTTTATAATCTCCAAAATATATTATATGATAAAATAATTTAGAAAGAAGCTTTAAAAAGCTTCTTTAAATTTAAAATTTACTAGCTTAGTCTTTGAGGTAAGTGTACCAGTATATACATGCTACAAAGACTGCTCCACCGATGATGTTTCCGATTGTAACTGGAATTAAGTTGTTAATGATGATACTTCCCCAGTTTACACCTTCAGCACCTAAGAACATACCTAATGGTATGAAGAACATGTTTGCAACACTGTGCTCAAATCCGATACATACAAACGCCATGATTGGGAACCAGATACCAACGATTTTACCAATGATGTCGTCGGATGCGTTCGCTAACCATACAGCTAAACATACAAGCCAGTTACAACCAATACCTCTAATCATTGCTGTTACGAAGTCTAATTTAACTTTAGCTTCTGAAACTGCAATAGCTTTAGCAGTTATTGCGTTAGTTGGGTCAGCAGGAGCAATTCCTCCCATGAAAGCTAAAACGTAAGCAACAAATAATGCACCTACGAAGTTGAAAATCCAACTGAGTACCCAATTTTTAGCGAGACCTCCTACAGATGCATTACCATCTAATACACCTAGAGTCATGAACATTACGTTTCCTGTGAATAATTCAGATCCGGCAAGTACAACAATAATCAAACCTACAGGGAACACTGCACCGAATACGAATTTTTCTAAACCCATTGGTGCACCTGCTTTTAACATACCGGCACTTGCTACTACAGCTAATAAACCACCGAATGCAATATATGCTCCTGCTAAAAAGGAGAGTAATATTACATTTACAATATTTGCAGAGTCTTTTGCTCCAGCTGTTGCAGAAATTGCTTTTGCAGTTTCTACTGGACTTTTGAATGAACTCATTTTATCAACCTCTTTATCCCTTTTTTATAATTTATTATAATACTAATGAATCCCAAATTAAAATAGTTCAAAGTATTATGAGTAATATTATATCTTTTAATATATAAAAAGGGTTTGTTATTAGACTCTAAAAGAAATATTTAAATAGGATAAACGAGTTATATATAATTGTAATAATAAATCATTATAAAAGTTCCATCATATCGGAAAAAAACTTTTTTTTAGAAGAATAATAACTCATAACATTATTTAGAGAAATCAATTATTTTTAAACTCCAAATATTTAAAATTAATAGCAAATATCGTTTTTAAAGTTAAAATTAGATTTATTAGTATTTTATGTAATTTTCGAATTGAATAATATATCATGTCATATGTTTATATATACCTTGTATATCTACGTTGATAAAAATTTTATAAATCGGAGTGAAAAATAATAATAATTGAATTAAATCTAAAAAAAATAATTGAAAAAATTTAACTTAAAAAATGAAAAATTTCGAGTCAAATGATAATTTAACCCGATACCATTACCAGTTCACCAGTGTTGGGATCCTGATAAACCTTACCGACCTCACTGTAACCGCTGTCTTCAAGTCCACCAGCATCAGTGTAATTCTGTGTGAACGTATCGGCAGTAGAAACATCCTGTGTTGTAGAAGTATTGGAAATCATGTCCGGATTTGCAGACAAAGCCATGATTGCAAAAATTAAAAAACCTAACGCTAAAACAAGCATTGCATCTGAAAGGTTATTTAATCCACTCATAGGGTCATCATCGGCAGATTCAGAAATTCTCCTTTTCTTTCTAAGCATAATTTCACCATTTACTTATAGCTTCAAGTTCTGCTTCCGCTATTGTTTCTGTAACAATTAAATCAGACTCATACCATTGTTTCTTAAATCTGGAAATAACATAAGCAAGCGCACCTACAGACAGACCAGTGACAGTAGTGTCAAATGCAATGGTTAGAGATTGTGCCAGTGTTGAAATATCCCCAGTTCCCAAAGCGGCTAAACCAGGTCCTAACGGAATTAAAGTTCCTAAAAGACCCAAAATAGGTCCTACTTTAACAAGAATGTCTGTTTTGTTAGTGCTTTTAATTAATTTTGTTTCCTCATCTGAAATTAACTCACTGGCAAGGGCTTTTCTTGCCTCATTACCGATGTCATGATTATCTGCAATTCGACTAAGGACATTTTTTTGATAGTCGAACAGGCTGCTTTTGCCAATAACTTCCTTCATTTGAGATACATTATTTGAAAATGAAACGTTTCTAACTAATTCTTCCAATTCCTTAGAACTGATTGCCTTTCTTGAAATAAACTCATTAATTATACCACCAAAAGCCAACAGAACGATAATCACTGAAATCACAAGCAGTATAATGACCGGTGTTAACAAGCTTTCAGATATAATATGAATCAATGAGGTTAAAGTTTGGGTTCCTTCAAGTATCATAAACTTCCCCCTTTATTGTCATTATAAACTACACCAATTACCAAAACGACAATTATCCCTATAATAATATATATTAATTGATATGTTGGAGTCAGAATTAAGAATGGGCTGAACATTGAATAAACAAGATGTCTTGTGGATTCATATGTCAAACCAAAAATAAACAGCAATAGTGAAAATAAACACATGTACTCTCCAATAATAACCGGGTAGTCTCTTTTTGCATGAATTAATAATTTTGTAAGTTGATAAACAGAAAATAATGTTAAAAAACTGAATAAAGAATATAATGAGAAATCGAATAATGATAGCTCGGATTGTGATGAAAGACATATCAGCGAAATAATAAATAGTATCATGACTGAAACAATTGAAAACCTTAAATTATTTTTTTTAAAATAGCATATGAATGTTAAAAATACAAATATGCACAGTATCATGAAAAAATAGCTATAATAATCAAGTAAAAAAGATAGAGTATTTTCAAAATAGCCTGAAATATTCATTGAAACGAATGAAATGATTAAAATAGCAAATGATACTCCAATTAGTTTAAAATTATTAATTTTAAGATTTCCAATCAATAAAGAAATATTGGCCGTGAACAAGATTAAAATTACTAATAAATATCCTCCAATTAAATCCATATCACTGCAACTCTCATATCTTTATTACTTTTATTTTATCCATATAATTATTTAAACATATCGCAACGATAAATTTAAATAAAATAAAATTACTTAAAAATTTTTTAATAGATAAAATAAAGATTTAAACTAAAATAATTGAAAAAATAAAAATAATAAGCAAATATTTAGCAAAATAAAAAAATATAAAGAAAAATTATAAAATCCAATTAAAGATTAAAACATATTGCTCATCAATCTTCAATCAGTTCATAATATGATTCCTCTGCACAGGATTTGCACACGGGTTTTCCGCCTCTGAGCACGTGACGCCCATCAGATACTTTTTCACCGCAAACAGAACAGAATGTGGTTGTGTAAGGTTTGCCCGGCATGTCACCTAAAGACAATTCGATTTTAACCTTGTCAACTTTAAATAATTCTTCAGGAGGAGTCCTTCTAAAACGAGCGATCATCTCTTCTTTAGTTTCCTCATCCTTGAATTTTTTATTTGCATCCGCATCAGTTATCCTCAAAGCCTCTCCTGTATCCTGATTATAAAATGTTGCTGCAAATTTGCCGTAATACATCTGTTTAAGTGTTCTTTTACCCATAGAACAGCCAGTAACAGATTGAACCGCATCGGACATGCACCGGTCGATTTCCAAAAATACAATCAGATTTTTATGCCTTTGATTTAACTCCATTCCCAATAGTTCAAGACCGTACATTGCCAGTTTTGTTCCAATAGCAATACCTCCGCAGATATGACCATGAAACTCAGCGGCTTTTGCAAGTTGTTCATCATAATCTTGTTCATTCATTTTATCACCTTTATAAATCTAATTTTAAGTTTGTCTTTAAAGGTACACATACCTTTCTTTCATTATCCAATTCTATTAATTTAACATCGATAGAATAAGCTTTTCTTAAATTTTCTTCAGTTACAACATCTTCCGGCGTTCCAAAATCAATGAATTGCTTATTTTTCATTATGGCAACTTTTGTTGAGCTTAAAAATGCGTGATCCGGGAAATGAGAAGACATTATAATCGAAAGACCGGATTTTGATAAATTATCGATAATTTCCAAAAGTTTGATTTGATTGCCGAAGTCCAAGTGAGATGTCGGTTCATCCAATATAAGAATATCTGGCTGCTGACATAAGACACGCGCCAAGAATACCAATTGTCTTTCACCGCCACTCAAATTCGTGTATTCCTTATCCTTCAAATGATCTATGCCTAATGTTTTTAAAGAATTGATGGCTATGTCAATGTCCTTTTCTTTTGGAGAATCTGTTAAATTTAAATATGGTGCCCTTCCCATCACAACAACATCCAAAACAGTGAACGGAAATGAGGGTACGTGAGATTGTGGGATATAACCAATGTGTTTTGAAATCTCGGCAAAGGATAAATTTTTAATGTTATCCCCATTAACCAGGATTTCACCGCTTGCAACATCATTCAATCCATTGAGACATTTTATCAAAGTGGTTTTTCCAGTCCCGTTCGGACCAAGAATGCACAATACGTCCCCTTTATCAATTGAAAAACTGATATTACTGAAAATTTCTTCACCGCCATAAGAAAATGAAATGTTTTTAACTTCAAATAGCTTATTATCTACGACCATTCTGAATACCCCCTCTTAAGCAAGTATAAAAATATTGGAACGCCTATTACCGCTGTCAGAATACCAATTGGAATTTCGATTGAAATTACTGCACGTGAAATATTGTCCACAAGCAATAAGAAACAAGCTCCCAAACTTAATGAAGCGGGGATTAAAATTTTATTGTCCGGACCTACAATCATCCTTGCCATATGTGGAATGATTAAACCAATCCAGCCTATAATACCGCTTATTGAAACGGCAGCGGATGTGAGTAAAGTACATCCGGCAATGATCAGTAATCTGACTCTAACAGGGTTAACACCTAATGATTGAGCTTCTTCATCACCCATGGCAAGCAAATTCATATGCCACCTAAGCAATAGCAATATGACCGCGCCGATTATCACAGGTATTGCAATCATCAGCAATTTCTCCATTGTTACAGAAGCAAGACTGCCCATAAGCCAATAAACGATTTCGGGCAGTTTATCATCAGGGTCGGCTATGAATTTTATGGCTGAAATCAGTGCATTGAAAAATGCGGATATGGCGACACCGGATAAAACCAAAACTAGTATTCCTCCGGCTTTATAACTTCTTGAAATAATATACGTAAATGAAACGGAAATCAATCCGAAAATAAAAGCAAATATTTGAGTTACAACATTTGCCCCGCTGATTAAAATAGCCAGGGCCGCTCCAAAACCTGCCCCGTTAGAAACACCTAACAGATCTGATGAAACAAGAGGGTTTTTGAATATGCTTTGAAAAGCCGCACCAGCCATTGCAAGGCAAGCCCCGACAACCAATGCAGCGATGATTCTTGGAAGTCTTATTTCAAAGACAATTGTGGTTATTGTAGATGAAACTTCCAACTGTGGAAAAATAGGAGATAGGATTGTACTAACTACATCAATCGGACTGATAGGATATCTTCCCATTAAAAATGAAGCGAAAAATAAAATAATTGGAAGGAAAACTAGAAGTACAAAACTAGCAATTTCCTTTGTTTCCTTATCCATAAAATTCCCCTACAAATTAGACTCCTTAAGACCTGAATCCAATAATATCTGCTTAGCATTATCGTCATTTAAGTCGAAATGATAGAAATTACTATAAAATTCTTTAGTGGTTGAAACCATGTCAATGTCCTTATAGTCATCCGGATAGATTACTTTTGCAGTCCATGGAACGCCAATAATCATGTTTGCTCCAACCGGCCTATCAAACCATTTAAATGGAGATTGTGGGGATAAATAAACTTCCTTATTTTTAACGGCATTTATTTGCGCCCAGTTAGAATCAGAATAAACTTTTGCATAAAATTCAGGGTCTGTAGTGATAATTACATCAGGATTCCAGCTGATTACCTGTTCAATGGATACCTGAATGCCTGTTGTTGTATTGGCCTGATTGGCTGAATCCGCAACATTTTTTCCGCCAACAAGATCAATCAACTGGCCGTGAGTGGAATGAGAAGGATTGGTTTGGAGTCCGTCATCACCTTGAGCATAATAAACTGTTTTTTTATCGCTGTCTGATAATTTTGAAGCTCTGTCCTTAACCATCTTTAAATACTTATCATTGAATTCATTGAGTTGACCGGCCTTATCCTGAGCGCCGACTACTTCTCCCATAAATGTTATTGATTCACCGACAGTTTCAACATTGGTGGTGTCTTTAACTGCAACTACCGGCAGAGTACCGAATTTCTGTTGACGTTCCTGAACAGTGGAATTGTCACCGTCTCCACCTTCATCAATTGATTCTATGATGATTTCCGGTTCGGATGCAATGAACTCTTCATAACTGCCGTCCTGTGTACCATACCAGCCGCCAACAACCGGAAGATTAGCATATTGGCCCGGAACATATTTCAATTCATCATCAGTCCATTGAAAGTTAACAGCCTTTAATTTGTCCGGTGCTATCATATACAATACTGTAGTCATAGGAGGGCTTGTAGCAACAACATTGTCAACGGAAGCAGGTATTTCCAAAGACCTTCCAATCATATCGGTTATATTTTTAGACCCTTTAGTCTCAACAGTTGAAGGGGTTAAAAATAAGTGGGTGGCAGCAGCCGCCACAACCAGAATAACCAATACAAGAATAACGATTTTACTTTTTTTATTCATAATAATCACATAGCTTTTTACGATAAGAATATATGTAAATAACATTTTAAATAATTTACTAAAAACAAATATTGATTTAAAGAAGTTTAAATTAAAAAAAATGATTTAAAATCTTCAAAATTGAAATAAAAGAATAAATTGATTGTAGATACTGTCATGAAAAATAATGATTAAAATTTATAATCCTCAGTGATAATTATCAACATATCGGACTATTTATATACATATTCGATATAATAACAAACAAAGGAGCCAAATCATGAAAATTGAAGAAATAGATGCCATTAATTATAAAAACGGCAAAGCAACCGAAGCAAAGGAAATGGTTGTTAAAGATGAAACAATTACATTAACAATTAACGGAACCATCAGCCGCAGTTTATCTGCAATCGAAGACTCTCTTGAAGAATTTGCAGTAGGATATTTATTTAATGAGAATATGGTAAATTCAATGGATGCAATTAAAAAGATTGAAGTTGATGGAGTCCAAATTAATGCAGAAATTGATGACACTCTCTTAAAGACAAATGAAACAGTATTATGTTCCGATTCCGCTGGAGGATGGAGAAGTAAAATTAAAACTGTAAACCCCGTAGAATCCGATTTTCAGGTTAAGGTCGAAGAACTGATTTCAAGAATTGAAGAGCTGAAGGACAATGCCGAAATCTGGCAAGCGACCGGGGGAACACACGTTGCAGGAATTGTTTATAAAGACCACTTTATCGTAAAAGAAGATGTGAGTCGCCACGTTGCTGTTGATAAAGTAATCGGATACGGATTACTGAATGATTTTGATTTGTCACATTCATATGTAATTTATAGTGGAAGAATGCCTGCTGACATGGTAATAAAAATGACTAGGGCAGGCGTACCGATATTAGCATCAAATGCTGCGCCTGCAAATTCAGGATACAACATTGCAAAAAAAGGAAATATCACATTAGTTGGCTTTTTAAGAGGTCAAAGATGCAATATCTATAATAATCAGAATAGAATAATCTTTTGATTATTCCAATACTGTGTGTCTTGCTTTCAAATCACTTTCTGTCTGTTCCATTTTTTCCATCAATTCTGATACGATGGCATCCAAGAACACCAAAGTGGTCAATTCAAAAGCGGTTCCCAGGGGAGTTAAAGAAGTGTAATTCCCATGAATTTGACGTTTCATATAATTTTCATCGTCAACTTCCTTTTTGGTTCTTCCTTTAACAAAAAGATAACCATCAGCCAATTGGCCTAAAGTTGATTCCGGATAAGATGTAACGGCCAATACCTTAGAACCCCTATTTTTAGCTATTCTTGCTGCAGAAACAATCGTATTGGTTTCACCTGAACCGGAAATTGCTATTATGCAGTCATCCTCATTAATGGCCGGTGAAATTGTCTCGCCTACAACATATGATCTCAAACCCAAATGCATTAATCTCATCGCAAACGCTTTAGCTGCAAGCCCGGATCTTCCCGCTCCAGTAACAAAAATATTATCGGCACCAATAATAATATCTTCAAATTGGTCGATAGTATCCTCATCTAAAAATTCTTGAGCAGCCTCAATATTATCCAATATAGCCCTAATAGAAGTTTTCATTATATCCATTTTATCTGTCCTCAAAGTTTGAACTTATTTTTAATATATGTAAACAATTTTATAAATAATTATTCATGTAAAAAATATAATTCAAAAATTATTTTTTATGCGTTCTATAAATATAGAAATAGTATGAATCTTAAAAGCAAAGGGCTGATAAGTCTGGATATTGATGGAAAGATATATGATTATAAATTGTTTGAAAGTTTAGAATCATTAGTTAGGACAAAATCCCAAAGAAAATCTGCAAAAGAGTTAAACATCTCACATACTGTTTTTAACAGAAGATTGCTTAAAGCCGAAGACAAATTAGGTTTAAAGCTTACCGAAAAAGTTGGTAATGGCACCCGATTAACACAGGACGGTATTGACCTGCTTAATGAGTTTAGAAAATACGATATCCAAATTCAAAAAACATCAAACATCAATATTGCCGGAGGCCACATCAGTTCCGGGCTTTTGGAAAGCATTTCACATCCATTTAATGTCAATGTATACAGCAGCAGCGACAGGGATGCATTTGATCTTGCAAAAAGAGGTGCTGTAGATATTTTAACCCTTGATGACCCTTTACTTGCCTATGAATTAAACATTGATTTTACACCAATTGCCTACGATTACCTTGTTTTGATTTCAAGCCCCGATGCTGAAGAGATTAAAAGCATTAATGATTTGGAAGGCCTTGAATTTGTAAATGTTGAAGGTTCAGCTCAAAGACTTGCCTGGAACAGTTTAGAACACTATGATATTGATTACAGCTTAAAATATACTGTAAATTCACAATTTGATGCCTTCAAACTAGTTAAAAATTCCAATAATCTACATAGCTTCTTGAATGCCAGTTATTTTAAAGGAAATGAAATTTTAAAATTCGATACAAGACATGTTATCAGCATCATTAAAGTTAACGAAGATAAGCCAAAAGTAGATGAATTCATTGAATTTTTATTGAATGACGGTCAAAAAAGCATTGAAAACCAAGGTTTTACATTAATGTAATAGTTTTCAAATGCTCTCAGAAAAAAGGGATTATATATTATATATAAAACTATCACTTACCCGTGGTGACTTTGTGCAAAATCATACATATGATTTGTCAAAACATTAAATAATGATAAGAACAAATATTAAAATGAAATATTAAAAGGCGATATTATGGCAAAAAACAGAGATTTACTAGCAATTGGCCACTCTGCTCATGATTATATAATAAGAGTGCCTGAATTTCCAAAAGCGAACTTTTCAGCTCCCATCACCAACATGAAAACATTTAATGGTGGAGCAGCTGCGAATGTAGCTTGTGTTGGAGCAAACTTAGGACTAAAAACTTCATTGGTATCCGCCGTTGGTGGAGACTTCAAAAAAACTGAATATTATGAACATATGCAAAATTTAGGCATCGACACCGAAAATCTAATTATTGTTCCAGGTGAAGCGACACCTACAGCATTCGTTTTAACCGATGATAATGAAGACCAGATTAGTTACTTTTATTGGGGAGCTGCCCGTGAATTTGCAGAAAGTAAAGTACCGATATCTGCAATAAAAAATGCTGAAGCAGTTCATTTGGCTACTGGAGACCCTAACTTTAACTGGAAATGCTCTGAAGAAGCTAAAAATGAAGACTTATTAGTTTCATTTGATCCTGGACAAGACCTTGGAATGTACGACACTAAAAAATTAAAAGACGTTATCGAAAATACTACAATACTTTTCGGAAACCATCATGAAATTGAAAGGATTTTGGATGCCCTTGAAATTGACCTTGACGGTTTAAGAGAATTAGGTCCGAAAATAATCGTCAAGACCTGCGGTGCAAACGGCAGTGAAATCTATTCAAGCGAAGAGAAAATCAAAATCGATGCAATAACTAGAGAAGCTGTTGACCCTACCGGTGCCGGAGACTCATACAGGGCAGGATTTTTATCAAGATTCTTGAATGGTGCATCTTTAGAAGAATCCGCCAAATTTGCATCTTCCGTTTCATCATTTATTGTAGAGCACCAAGGTTGCCAAACCAATATGCCTAGTTTTGATGATGCGTTTGAAAGAATGAATGAATTCTATTAATTTCATTCTTTTTACTATTTTTTAAAGTACACTTTATTTTTCTCAATAGTGCTTTAATTTTAATATAAAAAATGAACCTAACTTATTTTCTAAAATAAACTTTATATATTTAAAATTATATAAAATTAAAAATAATCCTATTAATTTAAATAGTATTAAATAAAAATAACAGATTATCAATTAGATATGAGAAAAAATTAAATTAAATTTGACTGTTATAAATCTTAATTGAGGGATGATTTAAGATGACACAAATTAGTGATGCAAAAAAAGGTATTTTAACCGATGAGATGAAACATGTAGCGGAAATAGAAAATGTTTCAGAAGATTTTATTTTAAGATCAGTGGCTGAAGGTACTATCGTAATACCTAGCAATGTAAACAGAGATATTGAAGCATCAGGTATTGGTGCAGGGCTCAGAACCAAAGTAAATGCAACTGTAGGTACTTCAACTGATATTGTAAACTTTGATGAAGAAGTTTTAAAAGCACAAATTGCAATCGACAATGGTGCAGACTGTTTAATGGAATTAAGTATCGGCGGAGACTTAGACGTAATCAGAAACAGAGTTTTGGATATGTCTCCATTGCCAGTGGGTTCCGTGCCGGTTTATCAGGCAGCTATTGAAAGTATCAGAAGAGACGGTTCCGTAATTTACATGACTGAAGATGATTTATTTAACACCATCGAAAAGCAGGCAAAAGATGGTATTGACTTTATGGCAGTCCACAGTAGTATCAACATTGAAACCTTAACAAGACTCAAAAGACAGGGCCGTGTAACCGGACTTGTTTCAAGAGGAGGTTCATTCATGTCAGGATGGATTGTCGAAAACGAAAAGGAAAATCCTTTGTATGCAAACTTCGATTACGTTTTAGAAATTGCCAAAGAACATGATGTTGTTCTTTCACTTGCAAACGGTATGAGAGCAGGATCTATCGCAGACTCAACAGACAGGGCTCAAATACAAGAATTGATCATCTTAGGAGAATTAATTGATAGATCCCGTGAAGCCGGAGTACAATGTATGATTGAAGGGCCGGGACACATTCCAATCAACGAAATTCCAACAAACGTAATGATACAAAAGAAAATGTGTTCCAATGCTCCTTTCTACATGCTCGGACCTATTGTATGTGACGTGGCACCGGGTTATGACCACATCGTATCTGCAATCGGTGCAGCATCCTCTGCAAAAGCAGGAGCAGACTTCATCTGTTACGTAACTCCTGCAGAACACTTGGCTTTACCTAACCCTGATGATGTAAAAGAAGGTGTTATTGCAACCAAAATAGGGGCTTATGCTGGAGACCTTGCAAGCGGCCAAATTGACGGTTCACAGGACTTGGCTATGGCTCAGGCAAGGAAAAATCTCGATTGGGAAGCACAATATGCATGTGCAATGTTCCCGGAAGCTGCACGTGCAAAAAGAGATCAAAGACCTCCTGAAGAAGAAGACACATGTACAATGTGCGGTAACTTCTGTGCAGTGAAAATCGTTAACGAATGGTTGGATCAATCCGATTCCGACCTGATTAAATAGATACTCTTATCTATTTAACTTCTTTTTTTATTCTTTTTTTTCAATACAATTTTTTAAAGTGGCAACAATTTTACCAAATGACTTCAATTTTACCATAAAGTTGTAATATTAACTTATAATCCATATGCAACAACGTATGGTTCTTATTTTTCAAAATATTTATATATGATGTGAGTCATAATGATATCCAACCAAAATTAAGGTGAAAATTATGTATAGCAATATTGATGCAAAACCGACCATTGTTTATGACCCAAAAATCTTAACTAAAATAAAAGAAATGATAACAGAAGGATTTGAAAAACTTAAAACACTACTCAAATCAAAATCCAAATCTGATTTTGAAATTTATTATGAATTAGATAAAAATTTTAATAATATAGCATTAAAACTAGAAAAATATGAAATTTTACATGAGGAATTGGATTATTTCCTATTAACTTCAGACAAAATATTATATATTGTTTATAAAAATTGTGAAAACAATTCATTTGGTCATTATGAGTTCGCATTAGATTTATTCGACTTTTTCATCGATATATGGAATGCAAAACTCGATTTACTTAATAATTTTTCAACTTCAGAAATCGAAAAGCATGAAAAATTAAAAGAGGAATTTGACAAAAAATATTTTGAATTTAACAAAAAATTTCACACTGCAATTTATGAGCCTAGCGATAGCTACTGTGAAAAAGAAATTTATAAAATAATGAAATCAATGAGGAAATGATATAAATGAGTTTTTTCATTGATACAAATATGGCCATTGGCTACAGTGTTGTACACGACAAATGGCACGATAATGCAGTTAAATTTATTTGTGAAACTGAAGAGGATATTTTTTGGTCGAATCTAGTTCAAAAGGAATATTGTAAAAAACTTGGAAAGATCATATCTATTGTTGAAAGATTTTTAAAAAGGGCGAACCTCCTTTTAAAAAATAATGAAACTAGCTTTACTAATTACAAAGAATTTGAAAATTTCATTTTGAAAGAAACAAAAGACATTCCTCTTGATAAAAACAAAAAAATAACAATTTTAGAAAACTTCTGGTGGGAATTTGATTTTTGCTACGAAGTTCCTCAAATACTTTTTGAAAAATTTAATGATTATTATGATGGATTTCAAAATGTCTATTTCACACGGAACAGCAAATTAGAAAACATGATTAAACTTCATGATTGCGGCATAGATAACTATTTAAGATATTTGGATTATGCAAACAAATTATTTGAATGGGGAATTCACTCTCCGGACTGTAAAATAGTCACTGATGCCCACGACTGTGGACTAAAACACGACAAACTGGTTTTTGTTTCAACCGATGAGAAAATGATAAATAACATTTCAAGACACAACCATTCATTTTTAAGCATAATTGAATTTAGGTCTTGCAATTAACTCCCTTTGGAGGGTTTTATGGATTCAAACAACAATATCATCCTTGAATGCAACCGGCACAGAATTTCAGAAATTGAAGAATTGTCAAATGACGGATTTGAAAAACTTAAGTCAAGTATTGAAAAATCAAGCAGAACAACAGCCAATCCAAATTTTGAATTATATGGCGAATTAAATCAAACATTTTACGAAATATCACTCAAATTAAAAGAATTGAAATTATATAGTGAACATTACTATTTTGTTTCAATCAAAGATTACATATTATACATTGCTCGCCAAAATTCCGTTGATTCAACATTTGGGCATTGTAATTTCGCTCTTGAATTATTGGACTTTTTCATGGAATTATTTAAGAGCAATTTAAAGTTCTATGACTCAAAAATAGAAACTTGTGATGAGTTTAAAAGATTGCAAAAAAAATTTAAAGAAAGATATTGGGACTATAGATGCATCTTTTATAGCGACATTTATCATCCTAGCGGGGATTTCACTGAAGAAGAAATGTATGAACTCCATAAAAGTTTAAGGGATATATGAATTACTTGATGATAACCTCCCCATGGGATACATTTTCTCCTATAATAAAAAATAGCATATAATCCAACTAACAGAATACATCATAATTAAAAATTAACGTTGTTAATGTTAGGGGGAATCATATGGAATCTCTAGATAATGCTTCAAAAGAGGAATTACTTGAAACAATCGAATCATTAAAAGAGGAAAACTCAAAAATAGACGATTTGACTCAAAAACTAAGGGAACTTGAAGGTGAACAGCTGAAATCAAGCGTCAGCAATCGCCAGCTTGAAGGAAAAATAAAAGAGCTTAAAGGCGAAATCAACTCATTTAAAAAGACTCCTTTGGTTCTTGCAACCGTGACTGAAGTCTTTGACGACACCAAAATCGGAATCCAGGGCGCTGTGGGCCATGAGTTTCTTGTGACATGTCCAGGTTCAATCAACAGGGCCCTACTTGAACCGGGTGCCAGAGTGGCCCTGAATCAGAATAATCTGACAGTCGTCAATGTATTTCCTACAAAAAAGGACAAGAATGTCGCCGCAATGGAAATAGATGAAAAGCCTGAAACCACATATGCAGACATCGGAGGGCTTGACCCGCAGATTACCGAAGTCAAGGAAACCGTTGAGCTTCCAATCAAAAATCCGGAGCTTTTCAAGGAAATCGGAATCGACCCTCCAAAGGGAATTTTGCTTTACGGACCGCCGGGAACCGGAAAGACCCTGCTTGCAAAGGCTGTGGCAAATGAAACCAATGCAACATTCATTAAAATCGTAGCTTCCGAATTTGTAAACAAATACCTTGGAGAAGGTTCAAGAATAGTTCGTGATGTCTTTGACCTTGCAAAGGAAAAGACACCTGCAATAATATTCATTGACGAAATCGATGCAATCGGAACAAAAAGGGTTGGAAGCAGCGAAGGTGCCGACAGGGAAGTTCAAAGAACCCTGATGCAGCTCCTGGCAGAGCTTGACGGATTCGATTCAAGAGGAGATGTTGGAATTATCGGAGCCACCAACAGACCGGACATTTTGGATGAAGCCCTTTTAAGACCAGGCAGATTTGATAGGACAATTGAAGTTCCGAATCCTGTAAAGGAAAGCAGGCAAAAAATCCTTGAAATACACACGTCCAAAATGAAGATTGACGAGGAAATCGACTTTGACACAATTAGCGATTTGACAGAAGGTCTTTCAGGCGCTGATTTGAAGGCAGTATGTACCGAAGCCGGAATGTTTGCAATAAGGTCCGAGAGAAAGAAAGTCATCTCCAAAGATTTCCTTGATGCAATCGACAAAATAATGGACAACATTTAGATTGGTTTTAAACCAATCTTTTTATATTAATAACAACAAAAATAATCCCATACTTATTTTATGATAATTTTTTTATTAAAATGGTGAATATAGATGACACACTGGATTGAAAACATAGCTAATGAATTAAGTAAAATGGATGTAGAAGAACACATCATTGCAAGTGGAACCTCCATTTCAGGTTCAATACACATTGGAAACTCATGTGACATATTTGTAGCTAACGGAATCGGAAAAAAATTAAGAGAAAAAGGAAAAAAAGCCAAAACAATATGGATTGCAGATGACCACGACCCATTAAGAAAAGTTCCATATCCATTGCCAGAATCCTACGACAAATACCTTGGAATGCCTTACTCAATGATCCCATGTCCTGACGGATGCTGCGCCAACTTCGTTGAGCACTTCGAAAAACCTTTACTTTCTGTTATGGACAACTACGGAATAGAAATGGAAACCAAATCCGGTTTTGAAATGTACAAATCCGGAGTTTATAACGATTACATCAGAACTTCACTTGAAAAAGTTGAAGAGATTAAAGAAATCTTCAACCAATACAGAAGAGAACCTTTGGCTGATGATTGGCTTCCTTACAACCCGATTTGTGATGAATGCGGACGTGTGAACACCACTTATGCTTACGATTACGATGGAGACATCATAAAATACAGATGTGAATGCGGCCACGAAGGTGAAATGGACATCAAATCCGGAAACGGTAAACTCACCTGGAGAGTGGAATGGGCTGCAAGATGGAAAATATTCGGAACCACATGCGAACCTTTCGGAAAAGACCACGCAGCAAGCGGAGGATCATACGACGTAAGTAGCGTAATATCTGAGAAAATCTTTGATTATCCTGCACCTTACCCAGTACCATACGAATGGATTACACTAGATGGCGAAGCAATGAGTAAATCCCATGGAGTGTTTTTCGCACCTGAAGAATGGCTGAAAATCGGACCTGCTGAAAGTCTCCACTATTACCTGTTCAGATCAAAACCAATGAAGGCAAAAGATTTCTCACCAAAAATGCCTTTCCTTGACTTTATTGACCAGTTCGATACTGTGGAAAAAGTGTTCTACGATGAAGTGGAAGCTCCATCTGAAAAAGAAGCTAGAAAATTCAAGGAAATCTATGAAATAGTTCAAATCAATGAAGGCAGTCCTTTGCCTTTCAGACCGCCGTTCAGATTCCTGGTTAATGCTTATCAGATTGCTGGAGACGACCTTGAAAAAATATTTTCAATATTAAAGAAAAACTCACAATTAACCAAAAGCTTTAAAGACAAAGAATTCGGTGATTTGACTGATTTGGAAATGGCCCAATACCGTGAAAGGGTTGACAATGTAATCTACTGGTTGGACACTTACGCCCCTAAATTCGTTAAATTCCAAGTACAAGAAAAGAATATTCCAAAATTACCATTAACCGACGATCAAACTAAATTCCTAGGTGATTTAGCTGATTTAATGGAAAACACTGAATTCACTGACGCAACAGAATTGCATGATGCGATGTATGAAATCCTGGAATCTCAAGGCTTGAAACCGCAGAAAGGTTTCCAAGCAATCTATAAAATGATTCTCGGTCAAAAACAAGGCCCTAGGGCAGCATCATTTTTATTAAGTCTTGATAAGGACTTTGTTGTAAAAAGATTAAGACAGGAAGCTTAATCTTTTAACTTTTTATTTTTTAAAAAATTAAATTAAACTTTTAAACTCTTTTTTCATCAGCAAATCATCTACAAAAGAGTAGTCTAGTTTTTCAAATATTTCAACAAGAATATCTTCAGTTGAATCGAAACTAACATAAACATTTTTGAATTCATAATCAATAGCAATTTTTTCAAGTTGTCTTATTAACTTATAAGCTATTCTTTCACGGTCATCATAGGAATTTAAGAATAAAGTTGTAATCTCACAGGAATCTTCATCATATACTTTAAAACTGCTGCATCCTACAATTTTGCCAAAATTATCTAAAAGCAGTACTACCTGAGGTTCTTCGACTAAACAACCAAATGATTTGCAGAATTTTTTAAAACGTTCATCTCGTTCATCAGTTACAATTATCTCCATTATTTTACCTCCGTTGTGTTTCCAACTTTTTCAAGTTCTTTTTCCCAAACACTAGGATTGTTACAAGCAAATTTTAAAAATAAATCCCTACATCTACTATCATTTAAAACAACAACTTCAACATCATTACATTTAAGCAAGTTTTCAGCTCCAAGTAATGTGGTATTCTCACCAATCACAACACGAGGTATATTGTACAGTATCACTGCGCCAGAACACATCGGACATGGTGAAAGGGTAGTGTATAATGTGCATTTTATATAATCTTCATAATTCAAGCGACCTGCATTTTCAATTGCATCCATTTCAGCATGCAAAACTACAGAGTCCTCCTGAATTAATCTATTGTGTCCTCTCGAAATTATTTCCCCATCTTTAACCAGAACTGCTCCAATTGGAATTCCATCTTCCATTAAGGATTTTTCAGCTTCCCTAATAGCTTCATTCATAAAATAAGTATCGTCAGTCATTTTAAAAAAAAAGTAAAGTTAATAGATGAAATCAATCATCTATTTAAATCTGTTGAATAATCCTTTATTGGATTCTTTTTCTAAAGCCTCTTCGAGTTTGGCTATTTGTTTTCTTAAATCAGAAATTGTTTTATTAGACTCATTAGCTAATTTGTCGTAGCTGCTTTCTTTAGCTTTCAGTTGAGCGCTAATTAAAGAGTTTTCTTCTTTAAGTTTAGCGATTGTATGTTTGTTTTTCCTATCAACTTCCTCTTTATAATCGCCAATTTCAATCAAGTCATTTCTTAAATCGATGATTTCATCACTGAGCTTATTATTTTCATCTTTGGATTTATTTAATTTATCATTGACTTCTTTAAGCTCATTACGTAATTTCTGATTCATTTCTTTTAAATGATTAAGTTCAGATAGGTCAATTGAATCTATCTCTTTTTTCAAATCATCAATTTTAGCTTCGTAGTCTTCTTTAATAGTATCGAGTTCAGATTCTAATTTATCTGCTCTTACCTTATTAACTGCACTTTCAGCGCCGATTTTTCCGATTTTATTACTTAAATCTGCACTGATATCCAATTGATCAAAGTATTTTCTAGTACTTTTTTCTAAAGCATCAGTTAATTCCATCTTAATGCTTTTTAATTCTGAATTTTCCTTTTTAAGTCTTGGAATGACTTTATTAGTTAAGTAATTTAGTTCACTGGATTGATTAGATAATTTCTCAGATTTTTCGGAAAGTTCTTTTTTCAAATTATCAACGATATTGTAATCGGTTGAAGCTTCAACATTTTCTTCAACAGACTTTTCGATTGTTTTAGGAACTTCCTCAACAACCTCTTCAGAAACATCCTCTTCAGCTTCCTCAACAGCAGGCTCAACAACCTCTTCAACAACTTCCTCAGAAGTGGTTTCTTCGATAGGAGCTTCCACAACAGGCTCATCTACTTTTTCAACAACAGGAACTTCTTCAGTTTCTTCTTTTTTAGATTTATTTTTAATTTTATCGAGATTTAAACTCATTTTAGTACCATACATGGCATTAATTGGTTTTTTATCAGACATTCATATCACCAAAATAGCAATAAAAATATATAATTCAACAACTAATTACTAAAATAAAACTTTCTTTTACAATCTATTTAAACATTATTAAAATTAATTTTCAACACTTACTTTGACTCATATTTTCACACTTGCAAATACTATTAATATTATGAAAATCAATAGTAATATACTGAATTAATTTTATAATTTGTGGCGATAAAATGGATTATTTTGACAGATTAGAAGCTGAAACCCATCACCTATACGAAATAGCCAATGAAGCTAGATCAAAAGGATTAGATGTTGAAACAAAGACTGAAGTACCTCTTGCAAAGGATTTAGCTGAAAGAGTTGAAGGGCTTGTCGGTCCTGAAGGCGTGGCTCAGCGTATTAAAGAATTAGAACAGGACATTACCAGAGAAGAAGTTGCCTTTGAAATAGCTGCCGAGATTGCATCAGGAAAGTTTGAACTCAAAGGTGAGAAGGCAGACTACAATGAGGAGCAAAGATGCGACCAGGGTCTTAGAACCGCACTAGCGATTCTGACTGAAGGAGTTGTGGCAGCACCTCTTGAGGGAATTTCTGCAGTAAAAATCAAGAATAATTTTGACGGAACAAAATACATCGGAGTTTACTTTGCGGGACCTATCAGAAGTGCTGGAGGAACAGCCGCTGCACTTGCAGTTCTTTTAGGAGATAAAATCAGACAAGCTATCAACATCGATGCATTCAAGCCTATCGATGATGAAATTGAAAGATACGTGGAGGAAGTTGAACTTTACGAATCTGAAGTTACAAACTTACAATACTCACCAACACCAGAAGAAGTGAGATTCGCTGCAAACAACATTCCTGTTGAAGTCACCGGAGAACAGACAGACAAAGTGGAAGTGTCACACAGAGATTTGGAGCGTGTCGAAACAAACAACATCCGTGGAGGAGCGCTTCTTGCGATGGTTGAAGGTGTAATCCAGAAATCAAAAAAGATTCATAAGATTTCCAAAAAATTAAATCTTAATTGGGAATGGCTTACAGAATACTCAAAACCCAAAAAGGATGATTCCGGAAGCGATGATTCCGGTGATTCCGATATTGTCAGTGAACCAAAATACATTCAGGATATTATCGGTGGAAGGCCTATTTTAGGCTATCCTTCTGAAAAGGGAGGATTCAGACTAAGATACGGAAGAAGCAGAAATACCGGTCTTGCAACAATGGGAGTTCATCCGGCAACCATGGCGCTGCTTGAATTTTTGGCTGTTGGAACACAGCTTAAAATTGAATATCCAGGAAAGGGTAACTGCGTTGTTCCGGTTGACTCAATTGAAGGTCCTACAGTTAAACTTAAGAACGGTGACGTTGTAGCCATCAACAGTATTCGCCAAGCCCGTGAGCTTAAGAAGGACGTTGTTGAAATACTGTTTTTAGGAGATATGCTTGTAGCATTCGGAGAATTTTTAAGAAACAACCAACCTTTATATCCTTCAGGATGGTGCGAGGAATGGTGGATTCAGTTACTGACCAGAAGCGAAAACTTTGATGAAAACAATAACGACCTTGACTTGCACAAGCTTGAATATGAATACCTGTCCTCAATAGAAGCATTCACATTATCTAAAAACTACAACATTCCACTTCATCCAAAATACACCTATTGCTATAACGATGTGACAATTCAAGATTTAAATGCCTTAATTGACCTAATAAATGAATGTAAATCCAGTTATAATCCTGAAGAAGGAATCAAATTAGATTTATCCTATCAAAAAAGAACATTGGAAATAATCGGTGTTCCGCATATTGTTCGTGACGGAAAAATAATCATTGACAATGACCATTCATACGCATTGCTTATCACACTATCCAAAAGACTGCCTCAAATGAAAACCACAATTGAGGCTGTAAATGCAGTGTCTCCAGTTGAAATTAAAAACAAAGCTCCGGCTTATATCGGTACCCGTGTAGGCAGGCCTGAAAAATCAAAAGAAAGACTTATGAAGCCAGCACCTCACGGATTGTTTCCGATTGGAAACTATGGAGGATCCAGAAGACTGGTGGCTACTGCAGCCAAAAAAGGAAAGATTAAAGTCGAACTGTCCAGAAGAAGATGTACAAATCCCGAATGTGGAATCAGCTCATTTAATTCCCTTTGCCCTAAATGTGGCCATCCAACTGAAATGAGCTCACCAAGTGCAAAAAATATTCCCCTTTCCAGCATGCTTAAAAAAGCATCCGATAATGTTAAAGTAAGAAGGGTTGATGAGGTGAAAGGAGTTGTAGGAATGATTTCTGAAGCTAAATTACCTGAACCTCTTGAAAAAGGAATATTAAGAGCTAAAAATGAAGTATTCACTTTTAAAGACGGTACCATACGTCATGATTCAACCGATTTGCCGTTGACCCATTTTATTCCAAAAGAGATAGGAGTTACAGTTGAAAAGCTCCTTGATATGGGTTATGAAAAGGACTGTTATGGAAATCCTATCGAAAGTGAAGATCAGATTATAGAGCTTAGGGTTCAGGACATTGTGATTTCAGACAACTGTGGAGAATATCTGCTCAGGACCGCCCAATTTATTGACGACGAACTTACCAGATATTACGGCATGGATGCCTTCTACAATGTTAAGGAAAAAAGTGATTTGATAGGGCATCTGGTTGCAGGTCTCGCACCCCACACATCCGCAGGAGTGCTTGGAAGGATTGTCGGATTTACAAAAGCATTGGGATGTTATGCACACCCGTACTTCCACTCAGCAAAACGTAGAAACTGTGATAGTGATGAGGATGCAATAATGTTGCTTTTGGATGCATTGATTAACTTTTCAAAAACATACTTGCCGAATACAAGAGGAGGAAGTATGGATGCTCCTTTGGTTTTATCTTCAAGAATTGATCCCGAAGAGATAGACGATGAATCTCACAACCTGGACATATTCGAAAGATTCCCTGTTGAATTTTATGAAGAAACATATACTCCCCACAAGCCCGCAGAGGTTTTGGAATATATTGACAATGTGGAAATGCATTTGGGAACTCCAAAGCAATATGAAGGGCTGATGTTTTCACACCACACCTCAAGCATTCATGCAGGGCCAACGGTGTGTTTGTACAAGAGATTGCCTTCAATGAAAGAAAAAGTCGAAGCCCAAATCAGTCTTGCTGAAACCATCCGGGCTGTTGACCAAAGGGGAGTTGTGGAGAAAGTATTGTCTTCACACTTTTTACCGGACATCATGGGTAACTCAAGGGCATTTTCCAAGCAAAAGGTCAGATGTACTAAATGCGGTGCAAAATATAGAAGAATGCCTCTTACCGGAAAATGTAAGTGTGGAGGCAATTTGATTTTATCCGTTTCAAAAGGATCTGTTACAAAGTATCTTGAAATTTCAAGGGATTTGGTTAACAGATATCCTGTTTCACATTATCTGGAGCAACGTTTGGAAATACAGGAATTTGGTATCAACTCGCTGTTTGAAAGTGATAAATCCAAACAAAGTTCTTTAGATATTTTCTTCTAAAGAACACATTACTTTTCTTTTGCTCTCGGACTTTTGATTTATATATTAAAATATATATTAAATTTCAGAGCGAACAATAAATGTTCGGCTCAAGACGAACAATTTATATATCAAAAAAGATAAAACACTTAATTAGAAAAAGTTCGTATAAATACGAACAATAATTATACAATTAAGTTCAATAGTATATTAGACTACAAAATAAGGTGGATAATAATATGGAAAGAAGTTCAGAAATCGGACATAATTTAAATGAATCCGTTAAAATAAACGTAGAGAAGAATAACGGAATTACAGAAAGATTCAGTTATGAAAAGCTAGTTAAATCATTAGTAATGGTTGAAACACCATTTTTTGAATCTGATAAGATTGTGGCAACTGTTGTATCACAATTATACGACGGAATTACAACCAAAGAAATCAAAAAAATAGTTTACGAATGCTTAGAAGACATTGATCCAGAAATCGCAAACAAATACTTGGCAAGCACCCAATTGAAAGTACGTACTTCCAGAGATACAATCGAAGCATTCGATTTATCAAAAATTGCAAATACCTTGATGGAAGAAACCGGTGCAAGTCAAGAAACCGCTTTTGAAATCGCTACCGAAACCTGGAAAGAACTCAAAAAGTTAAATGTAGAATACTTAACCGCACCTATGATCAGGGAAATGGTTAACACAAAATTAATCGAATACGGATTGGAAGATTTAAGAAGCCGTTACACCCGTTTAGGTATCCCTGTTTACAACATTACCTCCCTCATTGAAAATGGTAATAGAGATAACGCAAACATGATACACAACCCTGAAAGTATTCATAAACACGTAGCAGACGAAGCATTAAAACAATACGCATTATTAAAAATGCTCCCGGCACACTTGGCAGATGCACACATGGCCGGTGACATTCACATTCACGATTTAGAATTCTTCGCAGGAAGACCATTGAACTGTCTTCAACATGATATCAGAACTTTCATAAGATATGGACTTAAAGTAGACGGTACCGGTGACCACACTTCCATTGCAGGCGCACCAAATCACATGGAAACATTGATGAACCACACTGGTGAAATCATGCTTGCAGCACAACAGAACATGTCCGGAGGACAATCAATGTCCTTATGGAATGTGTTCGTTGCACCATTTGCAAGAGGAAGAAGCTATGAGGAAATCAAACAGGCTGTTCAAATGCTGGTTTACAACTTAAATATGGCTTATGCAGCACGTGGATCTCAAGTACCATTCACAAGTATGGCATTAGAATTCGGTGTCCCTGACTTCTTAAAAGATGAAACCGCATACGGACCAAAAGGTCAAGTAGTTGGAACCTATGCTGATTTTGAAGACGAAACCAGATTAATCCAAAGAGCATTCACTGAAACTTTACTTGAAGGAGACAATGAAGGCAAACCTCACTTATTCCCAAATACCATTTACACATTACGTAAAGAAACCATGACTAGCGAATATGAAGATGACCTTCGTTTAGTACATGAATTATCCGCAAAATACGGTTCATCTTACTTTGTAAACATGTTCCCTAAATACAGGGGAAAAATGGCAAACTACATGGGATGCAGAACCTGTTTACAAGATACCTGGACAGGTGACTGGGATCAAGACTGTTTAAGAACAGGTAACCTTGCATACGTTACCTTGAACTTCCCAAGAATCGGATACCAATCCAAAGACGAATCCCAAGTATTCGAATACTTGGATGAATACATGGATTTAGCAGTTGAAACCTTGATGCTAAGAAGAGAACAAGGACTAAAATGTTTAAACGATTTCCACATTTTACCATTCTTAAAACAAGACGTTGGTGGAGAATCCTACTACAGAATTGAAAATTCAACTTTATCATTCGGTTTCGTTGGACTTAACGAAATGTTATTATCCTTATTCGGAGAAGGTATTGAAAACAAAGATGCAAATAAATTTGGTGTAAAATGTCTTGAATATATTAACCAAAGAGCTGACGAATTGAAAAATGAAACTGGACTCAGATGGAGTGTTCTTCAAACTCCTGCAGAATCTACTGCATACAGATTTGCAACTCTCGATAAAAAACTATTCGGCGATCAGGCAATCGTTCAGGGTGAAGGTAATGCAAACTACTACACTAACTCTTCACATGTGCCAGTAGATACCGGAGCTTCATTAATTGAAAAAATTAAAATTGAAGAAAAATACCACAGCTTGACTCCTGGTGGACACATCTTCCATGCATTCATGGGAGAATCCTACTCAGATCCGGATTCATTAATGAGCTTAACCAATAAAATTGCTAAAAAATCCGATATCGGATTCTGGGCTTACAGCTCTGCATTAAGTTTCTGTCTTAAATGTAAAACCTTAATGAAAGGATTGAATACAACTTGCCCTACCTGTGGTGAAAAAGAAGATGTAGAATGGTATGACAGAATTACTGGATACGTACAACAAGTTGGACGTGCAAAATCCGCTTCCGGTGGATGGAACCCAGGTAAACGTCAAGAATTAATTGACAGAAGAAGATTTGAAGATAACTAAATTTTTAGTTATCTTATCCCACCTTATTTTTTTACACCCCAACCATTTCACTAAAAAAAATTCAAAATTCCAAAAATTTTTAAAAATTGCTGAAAAACTAAAAGTATATTAATAACATTAAACTTAAATTATATTATTATCATATCACTGGTGATAATTTATTATTTTCACATTCCATGTTACTAGTATTTATGGGCTTTTTAATACTAGGCAGCTGATAACATGGATTTATACCCAGACTAGAACTGATTAGAGGTTATATAATGCAAAGATCAAGAGGATTAAAAAGTAGATCAAGAAAAAAAATGACTAAAGTACAAAGGCCAGGTAGAACTAACCCGATTACAAACAGATTACAAAAATTTGAAGAAGGGGACTTAGTTCACATTACCATCAATCCAAGTATTCAAAAAGGGCAACCTGCTCCTAGATTCCATGGTAAAACTGGAAAAATCACTGGTCAAAAAGGAAAAGCTTACATCGTATCCTTAAAAGATGGAAACAAAGCTAAAGAATTAATTGTTAGACCAGACCACTTAAAATTACAAAACTGATTTCTATGATTGGAAAAGAAATAATTGAAAGTGAACCAATATCAAGCGCAGAAGTAAAAGAAATACTTGAAGAGTTTTCACAAGATAACGAGTTAAACTATGAACAGAACCTTACTTTAAACCATCTTTCAAGATTCAAAAAATACTCTGCAGAGGACAGCAAAGAAATTATGGAAAAACTTCATGAAACTTTTCCTAACTTAAGAACTAGAGTTATAGTTCACATAGTAGATTTAGTTCCTAAAGATTTAGCAGACTTAAGATTAATTTTTGCTAAAGAACCTACACAATTAGATAAAGAAGAAATGGAACAAATTTTAGAAATTTTAGAACAGTACAATATTGAAGAATAGTTCTAAAATTATTCTCTTTTTTTTATTTTTACATTTTTTACATTAATTGATAGCTTTTTTTAGATATGTTTATTACATTTAAAAATAAAATTTAATAATAAGTTTATCTATTGTCAATTAGATAATGAAAAAAACAATAGTGAAGTGATAACATGGATAATAAAAACAAAAAAGAAAAAGCACCAGCAGCAAAAAAAGAAGAATATGCTGTTGTACTTGACTATTTAAGTCGAGGGTATGTGAAATCTGACATGTCCAAATTTGGTGGAAAAGCCATTGCTCAAGCTATTGGTACAGAACAATTCACTTTACTAGAATTAGCTCCTAAGACTGGAGTGGATTTAGAAATCCAAGATACCGTATATATCGGAAAAGGTAAAAGAGACAAAGTATATAGGGTTCTTGGAAGATTAGATTATGAAAACTTAACCGCAACCAGCAGAATTGAATTAGAATATGCTATTCGCGATATTGTCGAAGCACAAGAAGAAAGATTTGTTGAATTTTTCAATAGTGCTGAAGCATTAAGTACCAGACTTCACACATTAGAGTTAATTCCTGGAATTGGTAAAAAATACATGTGGGAAATTATTGAAGCAAGAGAAGAAAAACCTTTTGAAAGTTTTAAAGAAATAACCGAAAGGCTTCCTACTTTAACTGACCCTGCAGGAATGATTGTGAAAAGAGTTCAACAAGAACTAGACACTTCAACCCCTAAGCGAGGAAAAAATAAATATAATATCTTTACTCAAGCTCCAAGAGCTCCAAGAGGCTCTCAGAGAAAACCAAGAAGATAAGTGATAAATTGAATAGTGATACCACCCAATCTTTATCTAAAATAACTAAAAATATTTTAAATCAACACGGGATTACATTAAATAAAAACCTTGGTCAAAATTACTTAATTGATAGAAATAAAAGAGATCAAATTATTAATTTTGGAAATATTGATAAAAATGATGTTGTTTTGGAAATAGGAACTGGGATAGGTACACTAACAATTGAACTTGCAAAAAAAGCTAAAAAAGTAATAGCAATCGAGCAGGATGAAGACATCTGTAAAATATTAGCCAAACGACTTAACGATGAAAAAATAGATAATGTAGAGTTAATAAATGATGATGCACTAAAAGTTGATTTTCCCAAATTCAATAAGATCATTTCAAACCTACCTTATCAAATTTCCTCACCCATCACATTTAAATTTTTAAATTATGATTTTGACTTGGCCATTCTAATGTATCAAAAGGAGTTTGCAGAGCGTATGAATGGTGAAGTCGGAAGCAAAAACTATTCCAGACTTTCAGCAATGTTATATTTCAAATGTGATGTTGAAACATTGACTGATGTAAGTTCCGAAAGCTTTATTCCAAAACCGAAAATCGACTCTATTGTTGTTAAACTTACACCGAAAGAGAATAAGATTACTGATATTGATTTTAAAACATATTCCAATTTTACAAAAGCACTATTTCAACATAGAAACAAGAAAATCAGAAATGCTCTGATTGATTCAAGACATATCATAAGCAATATTGATAAAAAAGTTCTAAAAGACAGATTGAACAGAATTGAATCTGATGAACTTAACGATTATCTCTCAAAAAGAGTAATTACGTTAAAGCCTGAAGAAATATTATTCTTATCAAAGGAATTGAACCCTATTTTTAATGAGTAGATACCATGCCGGATTTTATAATCAATACAGATGACAATGTTTACATTCCTGCGGAAGATAGCTATCTGCTTGCAGACAATTTGCTGATAAAAGAAAATCAAAGTGTTTTGGAGATAGGAACAGGATCAGGAATAGTCGCAATGTATGCATCTAAGTTAACGGATGAAATCACAGTAACAGATATCAATTTTGATGCCTGCCAACTTGCAGAGAAAAATTTCAAAGAAAATAACATTGAAAATATAGAAATATTATGGGGAAATCTATTTGAACCTGTAAAAAATAGAAAGTTTGATGTAATTTTATTTAATACTCCATATCTACCTACTGAAGATGACGAAGTTTTAGATGACACTATAAATTATGCATTCGACGGTGGATTAAATGGAAGGAAAGTTATAGAATTATTCTTAAATGAAGTGGGAAATCACTTAAATGATGGTGGGATTGTCCAACTGATTCAGTCTTCACTTTCCGGAAATGAAGAAACCCTAAACAAACTCGATGAGATGGGATTCATAGCTGAAATTGCGGCAAAAGAACATTTCTTTTTTGAGGATATCACATTAATTAATGCTTACAAAATTTAAAAAGGTGAAAAAAATGGAACAATGGAAAATGTCAATTTTAACAGGAGTAGCACTCATAGTTCTTGGAATAATATTCATGATACTTAGAAACCACATAAGCATTTGGTTAGTAATAGTGGTCGTATTGGGTATAATTGATATTATACTGGGAATAGTTAGAAAAAATAGATAATAAGGAGAATTAGTATTCTCCATCAAAAACAAGCTCTGCCGGACCTTCCATGAAGGCTCCAAGAGCATCTTCTTTTTCATAAACAGTGAATTTTAAGTCACCACCGGGCAAGTGAAGCAATATATCATCATCAAATAAGCCTAGTTTAAAGCCGGAAATGGCAGTAGATGTTGCTCCGGTTCCGCATGCAAGAGTTACTCCTGCACCCCTTTCCCAGGTAATCATTTTGCCCTCATTTTTAGAAATCACTTCAACAAAGTGCACATTGATCTTTTCAGGAAAGACTTCATGAGCTTCAATAGCAGGACCATACTTGTCAATGTCTATTTCATCAACATCATCAACAAAGATAATTGCATGAGGATTTCCAACACTGATAGCAGTCAAGTTGAATTTTGTATCCAATACATCCAGCTCACCATCTAAAAATTCTTCTTTATCACAAGTCATTGGAATTTCAGGAGTTTTAAATGTTGATAAGCCCATATCCACTTTAAATAGCACAGGTTCATCATTTTCCAATGTAATTTCTATTGTTTTAATCCCTGCCCTAGTTTCAACAGTCATTTTTTCCTGCTTTAAAATGCCTTTTCTGTATACGAAATCTCCAAAGCATCTTATACCATTACCACACATTTCAGCTTCGCTTCCATCCGGATTGAACATTCTATACCCTATGTCAGCGACTTCAGATGGTTCTACAAATAATACTCCATCCCCACCTACTCCAAAGTTTCTGTGGCATAATATTCTACATGCTTCAGGTTTATCGGCTTCAGGAATTACTTCTCCTTTACTTTCATCGATTATAGGGAAGTCATTTCCGATTCCATGCATTTTTGAAAATTTTAATCCTTTTAAATCTACCATATCAATCAACTTATTTTAGGTGTGGTGGAACTCTTTGTTTTGCGTATAAATCTTCGAAAGTTTCTTTTTCACGGACCAGATTGCATTTGCCGTCAGTTACCAATACTTCAGAAGCTAAAGGCCTTGAGTTGTAATTTGAAGACATTGTAAATCCATATGCTCCGGCATTTAATATGCCCAAAACATCCCCTTCTTCCACATCAGGCATAGGTCTGTCACGTGCAAACAAGTCTCCGGATTCGCATACATTTCCTGCGATATCCACTTCCTGAGTGTTTTCCGCATCCATTCTGCTTGCATCAACAATATGATGGTATGAATCATACATTGCCGGTCTGAGTAGTGTGTGGAAACCTGCATCAACACCTATGAATTTTCTGTAACTTTGTTTTATGCTGTTGACAGTTACAAGAAGTACGCTTGCGTCCCCAACAAGATATCTTCCAGGTTCCAAATACATTGTAGGATTTCCCATTCCGTATTGCTCTAATTTCTCTTTGAATAATCCGATGTTAACTTCTGCAAATTTATCCAAATCAACGATATTTTCTTCAGGAGTGTATGGAATACCAACACCTCCACCAAAGTCAACAAATTCAAAGTCGATTCCAGCTTCCTGGTGAACTTTTCCTGCAATATCCATTGTGGATTCAATAGCCAATTTGAATGGTTCAGGGTCCAAAATTCCAGACCCTATGTGGGAGTGCATACCGACAGGATTGAAACCTAATTCTTTAGCTAATGTATAAACTTCAACTGCTTCATTATCCATTATACCGAATTTACTCATCACCCCACCAGTAATGCAGTGATCATGATGTCCTGCACCGACCATTGGGTTTACTCTAAATGATATTTTTAAACCTTCCGGATCAACTACACTGGCCAGTCTTTTTAAAGCGGAAACGGAGTCTATGTTTAATACCGCACCTTCATCATGGACAAATTTTAACTCATCATTTGTGATGTTGTTTCCTGTAAAAAGGATTCTGTCACCAGAAAATCCAATCATTTTGGATATGTGAACTTCACCGGGAGACACTGCATCAATGCAGCATCCTTCAGATTCTAAAATTTTCATTACAGCAAGGTTAGTGTTGGCTTTACATGCATAGAATACTTTGAAATCAGGATAGTATTTTGTGAATGCTGAGTAAAATCTATTATAATTATCTCTTATTCTATTTTCATCAATTACATAGGTTGGAGTTCCGAATTCTTCTGCAATATCGATTGCATCTGCTCCACCAATATCCAAGTGGTTTTTTTCATTGACTTTAATATTTAAATCCATAATTAAAACTCCTAAAAAAGTTACATTATGTGTTTACATATTAACTTGATAATATTTATAATTAGTGAAGGAAGGGATTTTTCCGATTAAATTAATTAATATTAAAAAAATAACTAATATTGTGATAAAATGGACATACCATACGGACTTACTGTAAGAGGAATAATTAAAAACGAAAATGGCGAAATTCTGATCGTGAAAAGACATCCAAAATCAAGAACCGACCCTGAAATGTGGGAACTTCCAGGAGGCAAGGTGGAAAAAGGAGAATTTTTTGTTGATGCTTTAATCCGGGAAATAAAAGAGGAAACCAATTTGGATGCTGAAGTTGGAGACTTTGCTGAAGCCATCCAAAACGATTACATGCACAAAAGGACTGTGCAAATAATAATGTATTTAAAAGACATGACCGGCAACGTTGAAATAAGTGATGAACATACGGACTGGATGTGGGTGGATTTAGAAAAAATTAAAACATTGAATCTATCAAGTACACTGAAAAAAGTATTAGAAAAAAGAAAATGGAAGATTTAGTCAACCATCATGTGACTTACAATGGTTAAACTATCTCTTCTGCAGCTTGGGCAGGTTGAATTTTGATTAAGGTAATAAACTTCTTCACCGCAATCCGGACATATATCAAAATCACGGCGAATGAATATTGTTAAATCATTGGTGTGTTCATTGAGAATTTCTTTGATTTCAGAATCCGATAAATCTGCTTTATTTTCTGTGATAACAAATTTATTAATTTGTTTTTTACATTTTGAGCAGAAGTATCCATGATAGACCCCTGCAAATTTAAATGCCTCACCATTTGAGAAGTCATAATCGTCCTCACCAATATGGAATTCACCATCTATATCCAGTGCAAATGAATAGTCCGCTTTGGAAGGCAATTCCCCTCCACAGTTTAAACATTTTTGAAATGCATCATCAAATTGAATGATTTTTGAATTTTCACTGGACTGTTCGAGTAATTGAATTATTTCCCCATCCTCCATTTCGGAAGACTTTTTATAGATAATGAATTTATCTACGAATTTTTGACATTCATAACAGAAATATTTTGCAAAAAATCCCTTAACAGAAGCATTGGCACTTTCAGCAGATGTGGACATTACCAACGGTTTAATAATAACCTCACCTTTATCATCAATCCAAAATATTTTATCTATGGAAGTGTAAGTATATCCGCAGGTATTGCATAAGTATTCAACTTGTCTTGCCATAAAAAGACCTCCAAATTGATTGTTCAATTATAAAATTTCATCCAAAGCTTTTACAAATTCGTCTATGTCTTCTTTTGTAATTATTAATGGAGGTACAAATCTTAAAACATTTCCAGCAGTGCAATTAATTAAAAATCCTGCTTCACGAAGTTTATCGACATATTCCGCACCCGGTTTGGTTAACTCCAAGCCCACCATCAAACCTTTACCTCTTACATCGGCAATGATGTCCTTATCTAATTTTTTTAGCTCGTCAATGAAGTATTGGCCGACTTCATTAACATTATCCAAGATGTTTTCTTCATCAAAGGTATCTAAAATAGCGTTTGCCGCTGCACATACTAAAGGACCACCACCAAATGTGGTTCCATGATCACCAGGCACAAAAGCGCTAGCTACTTTTTCTGTTGCGAGAATTCCACCCATTGGAACTCCCCCACCAATTCCTTTAGCCATTGTCATGATGTCAGGTTTAACATCAAACAGTTCGTGAGCAAAAAGTGTTCCACATCTTCCAAAACCTGTTTGAACTTCATCTACGATAAATACAATATCTTTTTCATGGCAAAGCTCTTCAACTTGCTTGAGATAGTCAATATCCGGAACGTTCACTCCACCTTCACCCTGGATAGGTTCAACGATGATTGCAGCAGTATTTTCTGTAATTGCCTCTTTAATGGCATCAATATCATTATATGGAACGTTTATGAATCCCTGTGGCATCACCTGCTTGAATGGTTCGTGATATTCCTCATGACCGGTAGCTGCCAAAGTCATTATTGTTCTTCCGTGGAATGAATCCACAGTGGAAATTACTTCACTTTTACCTGTGTATTTTACAGCAAGCTTAATAGCTCCTTCATTTGCCTCAGCCCCGCTGTTTGCATAAAATATTCTGTCAAAATTGGTTTTATCAATTAATTTTTTAGCATAAATCAAAGCAGGTTCATTGTAATAAATGCTTGAAACGTGAATCAGCTTTTCAGCCTGATTTTGAATAGCCTTTACAAGTTTTGGGTGATTGTGACCTAATGCATTTACAGCTATTCCCGCAAACATGTCCAAGTACTCATTTCCATCGATATCTGTAACTCTTACCCCATTACCATGATCCAAAACCACAGGTTGTCTTGTAAAAGTGTTAATGAAATAATCATCTTCAATCTTAATCAATTCTTCAGTATTCATATTAAACCTCCATACATTATTTAATCATTAGTATTTTAAGATTTCATCTATTATAAATACTTCTACGAATTATCCAAATATCTAAAAAACAGCTAAGTTTCAAGCATTATTTAAAAAAAGAAAAAAATAGGATTTGTATTCTATTCACCGTTGACGGTTTTGACTTGTTTGTAAGTTGCATACAAGGAATAAATCCAAACAATGGAGACAAGCATTCCAAAGATTTGGTTTACCAAATATAACAATACATAACCGATTACAGCCAAGACAGCCAGAATGATACCTCTGTTTGTGTCTTCGGCATAGATTAAACCTAATCCTGACCATATGAATGAAAGAATCAATGCAATTATCATATTCTTATTAGCCATTGTAATTACCTCTTATAGTATTTAAATAAGTCATATTATTTAAAAATTAATATAAAGTGCAATAATATTTTTACATTACTTGAAATAGCATCTAACACATTTGCAATTTCCACAAAAAATTAGACCCAAAGCCAAAATATTTTCAAACACTGAAAACATATTTAACATAGAAGTAAATAATAGATTAAACTATATAATAATTAGGTGATAAAATGAAAGTCGCAATAATCGAAACTGACAAGGGAAACATTGAACTCGAACTGTTCCCAAATGAAGCACCTGGAACTGTAGCAAACTTTGAAAAATTAGCCAATGAAGGCTTTTACGATGGATTAACTTTCCACAGAGTAATCCCTAACTTCGTAATTCAAGGAGGATGCCCTATCGGTAACGGAACCGGAGGACCGGGTTACACCATCAAATGTGAAACCGAAGGAAACCCTCACAAACACGGTACTGGTGCATTATCCATGGCACATGCCGGTAAAGACACCGGAGGAAGCCAATTCTTCATTACCCACTCACCACAACCGCACCTGGATGGTGTTCACACCGTATTCGGTCAGGTTATCAAAGGCCAGGATGTTGTGAATGCAATCCGCCAAGGTGACAAAATGAATAAGGTCACCGTTGAAGAAAGATAAGTATTTATCTTTCCTTATTTTTTTATTTTTATTTCAAAATTGCTTTTACTTTGTAAAATTGACCTCATAATAAAGTAAAATTATAAATAGAGCCTCCAATATAATTGAAATTAAATTAAAAAGAAATTCTGGAGGCAAAATTATGAAACTTGTTATGTCTCAAAAATTGGAAATGCAAATTCCATAGGAAAATGCATACACCGGATTGACAACTATGGTAAATGACACTAATTTTGATAAATTAATAAAGAATTTTATTGGAAAACACAGTGAAATTATTGACTATATCCATGAAATTACACCATTACTCAACAATTACTTCCCAGATTATCCAAAAATTATTGAATTTTGTGAGGATTCCAAAACCAATAATTTAGATTTCATAATGATTTACATTAAAGGTTCTGTTTTTAATGAAGACTACAAAACATTGAAAAAATTTAAAAGAGAAGCATTGTATAGGTCAAAATATTCAAAAAACATTAACGGATCAGTGTGCGTGGAGTTATGGTAGTTATGGCTTAATTTTAATTTAAAAAATTAAATATTGCTGGTAAAAATCTTAAACTCCATCATTAGATTTAATCCCCACAAGAGAAGCGAATACAGACGCTATGCATAACACCACACAGATAATGCAGGTTATCTGACAGCTGCTTATCAGTAGAGGATAGTACTGCTCCACAATAGGAACATCACCCATCACGAATGCAAACACCAGTGTCAAAAGTCCCAAACTCATCGCCTGGCCAACCGTACGCATTGTTGCAACGGACGCTGATGCCACCGATGTGTCCTTTGGCGGAACTGAGCTCATTATGACATTCGTATTAGGCGGTGAAAACAGCCCGAATCCGATACCATAGATTATCATGGAAACGATTAAAAATTCAAGAGATGTTGCCTCATTTAAAAAGGAGAATAGGAATAATGATATTGTTCCAAGTCCCATTCCAATGGCTGCCAGGACCTGCGGAACATGCTTATCTGATAATCTGCCTGCAATCGGAGCAAGGATTACCTGACATAACGGTGCTGCAAGCAGGATTATTCCTGCAGTCTGTGAATCGTATCCTTTGACATACTGCAGATGGTAATTCAGGATTGTGGTAACTGCAAATGTGGCCAGATATGCACACAATGACGCGAAATTTGATGAAAGGAATTTACGATTTTTGAAAAACCTGATATCGAATACCGGATGAGTTTGCCTCAATTCTATTACTCCAAAAATCAGCAAAACAACTATACCCAAAACTGTCAATATCACTCCCAACGGCTGATTCAGTATTGTAAAACCATACATGAACAATACCATCCCAATACCGTATGTCAGTGCCCCCTTTGCATCGAGAGGCACGTTTTCAAATGTAATCCACTCTTCATCAACCTTGGTTAAAAGTAACACCAGAATGACAAGAAGGAATGGAACACCGAATAAAACTACAGATCTCCAGCCCAACTGATAATTCAGAACCCCCCCAAGAACCGGTGAAAGGGACAATGCAATATATACTCCAGTAATGGTTACTCCCAATGCCTTTCCCCTCTCTTCAGGGTCAAATACTGTTACAACCATTGCCATTGAAGTGACGTTGAAAAACGCCAGGGAAATCCCCAATACCAGACGGCACAATAAAAACTGCTCGGAAGAAGTTACAAGAATATTGAAAATGGATATGATAATAAACAATACGACACTTATGATTGTGACTTTTTTAAGACCATATTTTCCGGAAATCTGGCCTGCCGGAACGGACAATACTGCCACAACCAATAAAAAGATAATTACAGCCCAGTTCTGAACAATATTGCTCATGTGGAATTCTGCCGCTATTGACGGAATTACAACCATGACTGCATTTACGGCAAATACAGCGAAAAACGACAATACTGTACAGATTAAAAGGATTAAATTTTTCTTTTCCATTGTATGAATATTTGGCGTTTATAGAATATAAGATTATTTTTCTGTGTGTTGGACTAAAACAATATTGATTCCATTTGGATTAATGAATCTTGCCATATAACCTACCTGTGTTTTATTGAACTACCTCGACGTGTAGACGTCGAGGATTCTTACTTCACGAGCTGTAGATACTAATGTACCTAGATTTACCGTGCTATCGCCCCTGTTCCAGAGGTTCTTTATCATATTTTTTTTATAAAGATATTTGAGTCGTTGCCATTGACGATTGCATTTTTGAATGGGAAATCTGTTTTTGAAAAGTCTTTGATATATCATCGTTTAAAATCTTATTTGATTTTCTAAAAGCTGTCCGTTAATGTGAAATCGGCTAAATTAAAATTATAATTATGAAATTTATTTTGTTTAAATCTATGCTGATGTTAATTATTCTATAGGCAAAAAAAATACTTTACTTACAATTAAAATATTGACAGTACCAACAGGCATACACCCATCACAATATTCAAGTATTCCTTGATCTTATATCCCAAGAAAATTACTGTTAAACATAATATAATTTGAATTAACATTATCACTAGCTTTAACATTTAATAACCCCCCAAAAAAAGTTTTTTAATAAATGTAGGAAGTATTAATACTATCGAACTAGAAAAATATGAGTAAGTATTATGGGAAATTAATCCCCTAATATATCTCAGCAGGTTAAGTAATGCAGTAATCAACATTATGACTGCTGAGATGAATCTCATTTTTTCTTTGTCCATAGCAGCATCACCTCCTACGAAATACTTGTTTTATTTGTCCTTATATATAAATTTCAAGCAATATTATGCCTTAAAAATTGTTTTCACTTTGAAAAATTGCTTTGAAAAAACCATACTATTTAAATGTTTGCTTAAATTTAAAAATAAGATTAAAAAAAGATTCTTTTTAAAAGTTTAAAATAAGTTAATTTACAATTATTTTTTCAGTTTGCTCATCAATCCGGACATTCTCGCATAATGAAACATGTAGAGTTGAACATAACCTGCATTATCGCCGAACTCATCCATTCCAAACTCACGAACCTTTGAAACAGGAATATCCTTACCGTCAAAGTAGAGATGAGAAACAATACGTTTTATCCAAACATCTGAAGGAAACGCCTCCCTAAAGTTAAAACCGTAAAGCAAAATGCAGTCTGCAACCTTCGGACCGACACCCGGAACCTTTAAAATGGTCTCGAATGCTTCGTCATAAGACATTTTAGGAATTTCCGAAAGGTCCATTTCAAGTGTAAATATTTCTGAAGCCTTTTTCATATAGGGTGCTCTGTAACCAACCCCACATGATTTCAAGTTATTTCCAATACATTTTCCGCAAATCAACGATTCTTCATCGTCATCCTCATACAGATCCTGAATTATGGACTTGTCCGGAAAAGTATAGAAATCATCAAAATAGTTGTTTCCCCATTTACATTTCATATCGCTGATTGACTTTGTCCAGCGTTTGATGGAATTGTTGGCAGAACAAATCGATGATATGATGCATTCAAATTCATCCTTTGCTAAAAAAAGTCTCAAACCGCTGCAGAACTCGGACATCTCACAAAGCTCCGCCTGGTTGGACAAATACTTATAAAATTTATTTAAATCAAAATCCAAATCATAAATATACTTTAAACTAGAAACAGATTCCTTTTTAGAAACGTCCCCAGTAAAATCAAAATCAAGGTACTCTCTTGATTGTCTTACATCAAAAAGAACCGGCTTTTCATTGACGAATACGACTTCCCTAAATGAATCGTTAACTTGTCTCCAGGGAGGCTGTGAAGTCTGACCTGACAGTTGGGTCAATTCCAAATCGATTGGAGCTTTGATAATCATAAGCGAACAGCCACATTATTGTCTTTTAAGTACTCCTTAACGGTACCGATTGAATATTGGTTAAAATGAAAGATACTTGCTGCAAGGGCCGCTGAAACGTCAGTCTTTTCAAAAACTTCCAAAATATGTTTTGGCTCTCCAACACCGCCGCTGGCTATAACCGGAATGTCAACAGCATCATTGATTGTTTTATTAAGCTCAATGTCATACCCGTTTCGGGTTCCGTCACCATCCATACTGGTCAAGAGAATCTCACCTGCACCCAAATCCTGGCATTTCTGAGCCCATTTGATTGCATCAATTCCTGTAAATTCACGTCCGCCGTAAATGCTTGTATCAAACCAGCAATATCCCTTATCGGTTTCAATAACAATTTTGTCAGGTTCATCATCTGGATGTTCAACATATCTTCTTTTGGCATCTATTCCAATGACGACGGCCTGTGATCCGACGACTTTTGAAGCTTCAGTAAGCAATTCCGGGTTTTTAATGGCCGCAGTGTTTGTGGAACACTTGTCGGCACCTGCCTTAAGCATTTTGATGTAATCGTCAACCTTTCTTATTCCACCGCCGACACATATAGGCATGAAAACGTTTTCTGTAAGCCTGTCTATAACGTCAGCCATTGTCGCACGTCTTTCATGTGATGCTGTGATGTCCAATACAACAACTTCATCTGCTCCTTCCTCATAGTAACGGGTTGCCAGGTCTACAGGGTTTCCTGCATATTTAATCTGTTTAAATTCAACACCTTTTACAACCCTTCCCTCAGGAACCTGTAAATCACAATCTAGACATGGAATAATTCTTTTGGTCAACATAATATCTAATATAATAAAAAAAAGTAGTATTGTTTTTTGAAAAAACAATAATTTTAAGCAGAATATCTTAAAACGAAACAAAGTATTGCTAAAATGATTGTAGCAACAATAACATGTTCAGGAGAAAGTTTTGGGCCTACACTTTCTTCATCAAAATATCTTACTAAACCTGCACCTGTTTGAGGCATAGAAATCTTATTATCTTTTTTTGCCATAGTAATCTCCCTTTAAATTAATTCATAAAAATAACTATTATATAACTTTTATTTTCATGATATATAAACTTTATATTTTTTCCTTTTTGATAACTTGAATATCACTTATTCTTGTATCAGGATACTGTCCGTTCTCATCTTTCTCAACAGCTTTCACCATATCCCAGACTGTCAATAACGCAACGCTGACACCGGTGATAGCTTCCATTTCAACTCCGGTTTTGCCTAATGTATTGACTGCACAGGTAGCAATTATTTCTGTGTCTTTAACTTCAAAATCAAGTTCTATACCTGTCAAAGCCAAAGGATGGCAAAGGGGAATTATTGAAGAGGTGTTCTTGACTGCCTGTATTCCTGCAATTTGAGCAGTAGTCAAAACATTTCCTTTTTTTATTTCTTCATTTTGAATTAATTTGATTGTATTTTTATCTAAACATATTTTTCCGCTTGCAATTGCTCTTCTTTTCTGATCCGGTTTTGCGCCCACTTCAACCATGTGCACACCGCTATCTGTTAAATGTGTAAATTCATCTGCCATATTATCTACTTCTCACTTACTTCAATTACATCCAATTGTATGCATTTTGCCTTGACGCCTAAAATATCGCTGACGTTAGGCTGGCTTCTGCCGTCATCGCCTGAAATCAATTCTTTAATATAAAGACCGCCTTCAGTTTTAAGAGTCATTGAAAATCTTTTATCATCAATTATTTCATATGATGTGTTCAAAACGCTTTTTACACGAATCATGTCAGTTCTTCTTCTTAAAACTCTTTGGGGGGTTTGCTGGTTAATTTCACCAAGATTCAACAATTCCTTTAATTTATCTTCATCGTAATTATCTTCACATTCCACCAGTGCCTTATAGACTTTATAGGCATCAGGTGAAGATTGTTTAATTATTGCTTTTCTGCTTCTCTTGCAAACCTGCAGATTATGATAAGAAGTTTTACCCTCATTGATTTTATTAATTTTATCTTCAACAGATTTTAAATCCAGTTTCCTGATTTTCGGCTCTTTTATTTCAAGGACAAATTGTCTTCCTGAACCAAGCATCAAAACATCAATGTCTTCACGGCCGGCACCATGGAATTTGGCTTCTCTGCCTTTGGTTAACTTTAAAAAATGCTCAGAAATTAATTCTTCAACTGATTCAGGGTATTGTTTTCCTGTATAGTTGCACTCTTCACATCCCCGACCCTTACATTTGCTGCATGGCCATTTTGTCTGGGGAATGCCACGTTTGAATTTGTTGTATTTGCCTTCAATATACAGCGGATTGATTTGAATTCTTACTTTAGGCTCATCAATCAAATCAATGTTGAAAACAATATCTTGGCTTTCAAACTCAGCATCTTTATCAAAACGTTGCCAAATTCCAAGGCCAATTAACCTGTTAACTTCCTTTTTTATAGTCTCAACACTTAAATTAAATTGTGACGATAATTCTTCATCCCTTTTCTGGATATCCTTGCTGATTTTGGAACCTACCAGAAATGTGTCAAATTCAATGCCCAGTTTACTGATTTTTTCATCGATTTTTTCATATAGATTTTCATCGAGCTTATCAAATAGATTATCACAGATAACGCAACCTGCATCATCCAAATCAATATTCAGCTCCCCACATACTTTTTCGGCACGTTCAATATTGTTTGACCCGTCAATTGTTTTAGACAACTTACGGCCAAGACAATTTTTACAAATCTTACCATCAGTTGCATCCAAAATCTGTTTAGCTAAATCATACATGTTATCTGTTCATGAATTGTCCCATCATACGGTTCATTGCTCCGCCGCCCAAACGACCACCACGTCTTCCGATGCCCTTCATAGTCTTTTTAGTATTGTTATAATATTTTAAAAGCTCTTTAACCTCACTTTCATCGACCCCAGACCCTCTGGCTATTCTCTGAACACGGGATTGTTTAATGATTTTCGGATTCAGCATTTCTTCTTCAGTCATTGAGGACATCATAATCTTATATGACTCAATCTTTTCTTCAGTCATTTTGGAAGCTTCTTTAGGGATTTTGTTTCCCATACCCGGTATCATGTTCAATACCTGTTGCATAGGACCCATCTTGTTCATCATTTCGAACTGGTTTTTCATGTCCATTAATGTGAATTTACCGGTCAGCATGTTATTCATGGTTTTCTCAGCAATATCCTCATCAATATTTTCCTCAGCCTTTTCTATGAGGCTTTGAAGGTCACCCATACCGAGCAATCTTGAAATAAATCTTTGAGGGTCAAATAATTCAAAGTCATCCACTCTTTCACCTGTACCGATGAATTTGATTGGAGCACCGGTTTCGGCTACAGCTGACATTGCTCCACCACCTTTAGCAGAACCGTCCAATTTTGTAATGATGATTGACCCGATGTCGGTTGCCTGTGAAAATGCTCTTGCCTGTTCACCAGCCTGTTGACCGATTGTTCCATCAATTACCAGAATGGCTTCAGTCGGATTGATGATGTTATCCAATTCATCCATTTCAGCAATTAAATCTTCTTCCTGCTTATGTCTACCTGCAGTATCGAAGATGATAACTTTTCTGTTTTTGAATTCCTGCAAACCTTTTTGAGCCAAATCAAGAGCATCCTTATTATTCGGATCACCATATAACGGAACATCCATCTCCTCTGTAAGCTGCCTTAATTGTTCATATGCAGCCGGCCTCCATGTGTCTGTACAAACAACCGCCGGATTGAAACCTTTTTTCTGCAGATATCTGCATAACTTACCAATGGTAGTTGTCTTACCACTACCCTGCAGACCCAGGAATAAGATTTTATAAGGCTTTTGGTTAATGTCCAGACCTGCAGCCTCACTGCCTAAAAGATTTACCATTTCCTCATAGATAATTGTTATTACATGTTCTCTTGGAGTAATACCTTTTGGCGGTTCCTCTTCAAGAGCCCTGTTTTCAATTTTTTTTGATAAATCTAAAACTAATTTAATATTAACGTCAGATTGAATTAAAGCACGTTGTATATCTTTTACAACTTCTTTTATTGTCTTTTTATCAATAACAGACATTCCCACTAATTTTTTCATAGTATTAGTAAGATTTTCTCCTAAACTTCCAAGCATTGCCATTGTAATCACTTTAATAATAATTCATTTTAGCAAAATTATATAATTGTATTAAATTATATTTATATTTAATAAGTTTTTATAATTTGTGTGTGATACCATGTTAGAAGAAGTAAAGAAATCATTGGAAGCGTCCCCTATTGTGAAGAAAGGAGATTATAATTACTTTGTAAATCCTATAAGTGACGGAGTTCCTGCAATGGATCCTAAAATGCTTAGGGAATTATCCCTAGCAGTTTATAAACATGCCGATTTAAACATTGACAAGATTGTTGCTGTCGAAGCCATGGGAATACATTTGGCTACTGCACTATCTCTTGCAACAGACATTCCGTTTGTCGTAATCCGTAAAAGACAATATGGCCTCGAAGGAGAAAAAGAAGTATATCAGAAGACAGGCTACGGCTCATCAGACCTCTATATTAATGACTTACATCCAGGCGAAAGGATATTGCTCATCGATGATGTGGTAAGTACCGGAGGAACATTCATCGCATTGCTCAACACCTTAAAGGATTTAGGTCTGGAAATCAAATCCGCTGTTGCCGTGATTGAAAAGGGCGACGGGAAAAAGAAAGTTGAAGAGGAAACCGGCGTGGAAATATTGTCCATCGTTAAACTGGACGTCATCGACGGAAAAGTAGTAATTGAAAAGACAATCGAAGATTAAAATGTCAATGTATAATATGGATTTGGACAAGGTAATCCGCAAGATTAATTCCAAAAACGCAGAAACCGTTGGCCTGCAGTTTCCCGAAGGATTGAAAATGCAGGCGGTGAAGATTGCCCGTGCAATCGAAAGTGAAACCGAAGCCACCGTCATAATATCAGGAGACCCCTGCTTCGGAGCGTGCGATGTTAGCGACTACAAGATGAAAGGTTCCGTTGACCTGATTGTCCACTACGGACACACGCCGCTTCCCCTAAAGTATGAGGTTCCCACAATTTTCATTGAAGCATTTTCAAACATTGACATCAAAAAGGATTTGGAGAAGTCACTGGATGTTCTGAAGGATTACTCGAAAATAGCATTAGTGACTACAACACAACATCTGCATCTTTTAAATGAAATAAAGGATTTTTTAGAAGATAATGGAAAAGAAGTGGTTCTTGGATCTTCAAAATCAACCAGGAAAGGACAAGTGCTTGGATGCAACTTCTCATCAATCAAGAATCTGGATGCTGAAATATTTCTATTCATAGGCAGTGGAAATTTCCACCCATTAGGAATTAATCTATTTACAAACACTCCTGTTTTAGCTCTTGATCCGTACAATAGTGAAATTAGAAGAATGGATGAATATGCAGACAGAATCCTGAGAATAAGGTTTGCCAGAATAACAAAGGCAAGAAGCGCTAAAAAATGGGGAATTATCGTATCATCGAAGGAAGGACAATACAGAATGGCTCTTGCAAAAGAAATTAAAAAAACTCTTGAAGAAAAAGGAATGGAAGCTTATATAATATTGGCAGATAATGTAAATCCAGATATACTCCTACCCTATTTGGAATTAGAAGCGTTTGTTGTAAGCGCTTGTCCAAGAATCGCTATTGATGATTCGCAGATGTATAAAAAACCATTATTAACACCCCAAGAGTTAGAAATTGTATTGGACAAAAGAGAATGGAAAAACTATCAACTTGACGAAATATTATTCCATGAGAGATACAAATAATTTAAATAGTAATATAAATAAAATTATTTTATTAAATCTTTATTTTGGTGATTTTAATATGAGTATAGAAGAAGAACAAATTGTAATGCCTGGAGATAAACTTGGAATCGTAGAACAATATCTTCCGGGAGAAGGTACTTATGATGATAATGGTGAAATAAAATCATCAGTACTTGGTAATGTTAAAATTAATCAAAAAATGAAGGTTATATCTGTTGATTCAGATGCCAAACCAGCTTTATTAAAAGTTGGAGACATTGTTTATGGACAAATTACTGATATTAAACCTCAAAGAGCTAATGTAAATATTGAATGTATAAAAGACAATGCAAGACCTTTAGCATTACCATATATGGGAGCTATCCACATATCACAAGCAAAAAAAGATTACTTGGAAAAATTATCTGATGCATTTAGAATAGGAGACATCGTTCAAGCAAAAGTAGTTAAAATTACTGGAGATAATGTTGATTTAGGTACTGTAGATGATGATTGTGGAGTTCTGAAAGCCATGTGTACTCGTTGTAGAGATTTCATGCACACAACCAAAAAGCAAAATGAACTTCAATGTAATACATGCAATAAAAAAGAAAAAAGAAAAGTTTCTAAAAACTACATTGATTAATTAAGGTTGATATAATGGATGAGAATTTTAAAATTATTGAAGAAAAAACATTAGAATTAACATTTAGAGTAGAAGATGAAAGTCATGGCGTTTTTAATGCACTTAGACACATTTTAATGCAAAACCCTGATGTTGAATATGCTGTTTATAATATTGATCACCCTCTTACTGGAAAACCAGAAATGACCATCAAAACAAAAAGAGGAAAAAGGCCAAGAATAGTATTAAAACAAGCTGCAGAAGAACTTCAAAAAGAAAGTTCTGAATTTAAAAAACTTATTGACGAAGCTTTATAGCTTCATTATTCATTTTTTAAGTGGTTAAATGAGCGAATATAAAATTCCTTCAATCACTACTGATATATTTATTTTTGATGATGATTTTAATTTTATTTTAATTAAAAGAAAAAACAATCCTTTTAAAAATCAGTGGGCAATACCTGGAGGATACGTCGAATATGGGGAAACTGTAGAAAATGCAGCCATAAGAGAAGCAAAAGAAGAGACTAACATCGATGTTGAACTTATAGACTTGGTGGGAGTATATTCCAAACCGAATAGAGACCCAAGAGGTCACTCTATAACAATAGCTTATACAGCAAGAGGAAATTTTAAAGATATGAAAGCAGATAGTGATGCAAAAGAAATAGCCATATTTTCATTTGAAAAATTAGATGAAATTGAACTTGCATTCGACCATGAAATAATTATCAAAGATTGTTTAAATAAAGCTAAAACTACTTTTTAAGGTATATATTTAAATATATTAAAAAAAAGATTACATAGATAAGAGGGATTAATAAGTTATAGAGGAGGAGTTAAATGGAATTTTGTCCAGAATGTGGAGCAATGATGCTTCCTAACAATGGCATTTTAAAATGTAATTCATGCGGATATTCTAATGAACTTGACAATACCGAAGAATATAAAGTTTCAGAAGAAATTGAAGAACATGAGAATGTTAAAATGCTTGGTGAAGTTGATGATATGCGTTCAACCATAAAAGAAACCTGTCCTGAATGTGGGCATGATGAAGCTTATTATGAATTAAAGCAAACCCGTAGTGCCGATGAAGCACCTACACGTATTTTTACATGTGCCAAATGTAAACATACCTGGAGAGCCTATCACTGAGGTCTTTTTATGAAAGATTCTAAAGAAAAAGAGCATAGGATTTCTAATCTCAAAGAAATGATTAATTCTGTTAAAGATGAAGATATCAGCAATATTGAAGATATTGAAGAAGATAGTGAATTAATTAATTATTTAAATGAGAATCACGACTATGGCGATTTAGAAATTGATGATGAATTTATTTATCGCCCTGACGACAATGAAGACTATGCAGTTAATTTGGAAGAAAACCCAATTGATGAAGAGTTTCTTATTAAAACACCTAATGAAAGTGAAAATTCTGAAGAGAATTCTGAAATGGACGATGTCGGCGATGCCATTACCGGAGAAATAAGTGAAAGCTTCGATAACATAATGAATGCTAAAATTGGCAGAACCCCCGTTTTAGGAGTTGTAAGCACTATTTTAGGATTAATCTTTATCGTTTTAGCTGCAATAACTTTCAATTCCCGCAGTGATAAAATTGTAGACAATGTTATTTCAGGAGAAAACAGTTTTATTGTTGTAATATTCATCATACTTGGTTTATTACTTTTAATTTATGGATTATACAGAGTTATCGGATTTAAAAATCCTCTGTCAAATATTTCAAATAGTATTGACTCCATTGAAAATGAAGATCAAAACGAAAGCGAAAAAATGGAAAATGATGAAAATATAATTCCAAAAAGCAACATTCCATTGGACAAGGAATCCTACAAAATAGGTGAATTCGATTTCGATGATTTAAAAAATAATCTTAAAAAACCAAAAACTGTTTTTAAAACCAAAACCGCACCAATTGAAGAAAATATTGAGGACATTCCTCCGGCACGTGAAAAACCTAAAGAGAAAAAAGGTTTGACTGCTGAAGAAATAGAAGAAATAGAATATGAACAGGTAATACTTGAAAACGAATCTATTGACGATATTTTCGCTGAAGTTGAAGACATTGAAGATATTCCCATAATTTCCATCGATTCCAAAGAAGGTAAAAATGAGGAATAACTTTTATTATTTTTATTTTATGGGCCTGTAGTCTAGTCAGGAATGACGCAGGACTTCGGATCCTGAGATCGGGGGTTCAAATCCCTCCAGGTCCGCTAATTTTTAATCCTAACTACCGCTTCTTTGAAAAAGTCAGGTATTAGAGATCTGTACATTGGGCTTTTGAATAGCATATTAATATCACTATCAATAATATAGGTGTAACATGAATCATCTTCTGCCCTCATTCCACGGCCGTAGGCCTGCATAAGAGTCATTACAGTTTTATAAGCATACCATTTTTTATCCCGTTTCATTCGCATATTTACTTGCTTATCGCCAAGATATGGGAAAGGTATTTTATAGATAACCTGAAATCTGCATTTATCATACGGTAAATCCACACCTTCACTCATTGAAGGCGAAACTAAAACTAGAGGATTCTCGTCTTTTTCAAATAAATTCAATATCTGCTCCCTGTTTTGTGGTGTGTGAGATATTAAACGTGAATTGTACAAATTATTGGTAATATACCTTTGGCATTTGTAACTATGTGTGTGAATTAATCCTTTGTCTCCCTCATGCTTTTTTAATATTTCTTGCAGAATAGGTATTGTTTTAGGAGCAGTATTTTTAATCCTATTTGCAGACATCTTGCCGGCCAGATTGAGAATTATAGGCCGTTTTTCTTTTGTAAATGGACTATCTACCTTAATATGATAAACTTCAGCGGGATTTAACCCTAACCATTTGGAAAACATTTTATGAGAAAGGATTGTTGCACTCATAAAAATAACAACATCCCCGTACTTCAATAAATTATTTTTAGCATAATGATGAACTCTTAACGGTTTAAATGTGACTCCAAATTCATCACTATCAATGACCCAATTTCCAGGTTCTTTTTCAAGATTGTCCCTAAGAGTTTTTAGTCTTGAAATTGTTGATTTAATCCTGTCTGCTTTATTTTTAGTTACATTTTTTAAATCAATATCCCCATAACTCTCCCCAATAGCTTCTATTTCCATTTTCCAATCTTCAAGTTCACCATCTTTTAATGTTTGTGGAGAAATTGCCTTATTAATATCTTTTTCAAGAGTCCTATTGTATAGAGTAACTTCCATAGTTGCCATCAATTTGTTTTCAATATTGTGTGCTTCGTCTAAAATCAATAAAGAACGAGTCCCAAAATGCTTAACGTAATTTAATTCCACTATGGCATAATCATAGTTCATTAATGTAATGGGAGAGTTTATTGCATTAGCTTTTTGATTCCAGTAATGACAGTGGCTACCAGATTGATAAAAAATAGTTCCGCCAAATGAATCCTCAAAAGCTAATTCTGCATCCAAAGTTGGATTTTTAGCAACACCATATTGGCAGAAAAAATTGCTTGATGTAGGTGTTGTTTTGCAGGTACCCATGTCACAGGTAGTTTCCAAATTATCATTCAAACAGGCAAAATTGCCTCTGCCTTTTACTAATGGAAAATCAAATTCATCAGAGTATTGTGACTGCAATTGCTTTGTCATTGTTAAAATATATGCGGATTCATACATTTTAGCCAAAGTTGTAGCTATTGCGGATTTGCCTGTACCTGTGCCCGCTTCCAATATGATATACTTATACCCTTTTCTGATAGCATCATTAATATCCTGAATGATATCCAACTGTCCCACTCTGGGACGTTCAAACGGAAAATTTTCAATAATCTCATCATCAATATTTGGGTAGATTTCTTTTAGATATGCGATTGTACCTTCATCTAACTTATGGTCATCCACGGAATACACTTCAGGAATCTCATCATCTAAAATTGAAGAAGTAATTTTTTTAGAAAAACTAAATAAATTAGTTGGACCTTTAGTTTTCTTTTTACCGCTTGTTTTACAAGTACAATTACTTTTAAGCATACCACAATTTGGACAAAAAATAGAATTAGACATTAAGATTATATTAGTTAATATACTATAAATAAATTATAGAAAGAGCATTTGAAAAATAATTATCAAATTAAATAATTCTTAAATAAAGTGATTATATGGAAAAAAAAGGAAAACTGATAGGAATTGGTGTTGGACCTGGAGATACAGAACTACTTACTTTAAAAGCGGCTAATGTTTTAAAAACTGTACCCGTCATTTTCTCACCGAAATCCTCAAAAGAAAAAGAAAGCATTGCATTATCTATTGTAAGACCAATACTTGAAGAAAGAAAAGATTACAAAAGATTAATGATTGTGGCACCAATATTCCCAATGATTGAAGATAAAGAGGAACTTGAAAAAGTTTGGACAAGCGCATCAGAAATGATTGCCCAATACTTAGACAGCGGAAGGGATGTGGCATTTATAACTCTTGGAGACAGTTCAATATTCAGTACATATTCATATGTGCAAAAAAGATTAGCTGGAAGATACGAAATTGAAACAATCCCTGGAATCACATCATTTACTGCCTGTGCTGCCGCTAAAAACGAAGCACTTGTTGAACAAAATGACATCTTGACTATCGTTCCTAAAATTGATGAACGATTATCAGAAGTATTGGAATATAGTGATTCTGTTGTATTAATGAAAGCTTCCAGAAATACAACTGACCTGGAAAAAACCATCGAAGAAAAAAATAGGCCTAAAGAAATTTATTCCGTGCAAAACTGCACTAGAGAAGATGAAAAGATTATTAAAGGATTTTCTAATGAAAAACCTTATCTTACAACAACAATTATAAAATTTAATGATGATTAGTAATTTTTGATAGGCAGAGGCTCTACCTCAAAAACACACTTTTCATCACCCATAGTGTAACATTGAGTTTCAATTACACTGACTGGTAACTTGAAGTATTGTGAAAATAATGCTTCAAAAATTCCAGTATCTAAAAAACATGCAGGCTTACCAGTCTTCGGAAGCAGTTCACATTC
>NZ_JAUNXX010000053.1 GCF_030539555.1 Methanobrevibacter sp.
CAAAGAACATGATTATTGCAGGTGAAAGATTAAAAGAAGCAACACCAACTATATTAAGTCGTAAAACTGATTTGATTAACTGTTATGGTTCTTCTGAAGCTTTAGTAATAGCATATCAGGATGTCAAAAAAGCATCTCAATTAGATGAAATTCCAGTGGGTTTCCCTGCAGGAAATACTTGGGTTTATATTGTGGATAAAAATAACATGCCTCTTCCAATTGGGGTTCCTGGTGAAATTGTCATATCTGGTTTAAAATTAGCTCTAGGATATCACAATAATAAAACACAGACTAATGAAACCTTTGTTGAAAATCCATTTTCAGATTGTTGGGAAAATGAAAGGATGGTTCACAGCCGAGACCAAGGATATTTCACTTTTGACGGTGAACTTGTGGTTAAGGGAAGAATCGACAGGCAAATCAAGCTTAGAGGTTTAAGGATTGAGCCTGGAGAGATTGAAAATGTTGTTTTAAATTATTCACCATCAATTACTAATGCAGTTGTTGAACTTAGAAATGATAATCTTGTATGTTATTATATTAGTGATGGCGAAATTGATGAAGATGACTTAAATGAGTTCATTAAAAGTAAAGTGACTCCATATATGGTTCCTTCATTTTATATGAAAATGGATGAGTTCCCGCTTAATCTAAATGGAAAAGTGGATGTCAAAGCTCTTCCAACACCAGAATTCGCTATCGAAGAAATTGTTGAACCGAAAACAGATATTGAAATTAAATTGTTCGAAATCATTTCCGAAGTCCTGAAAACCGATAAATTTGGTGTTACAACTGATCTGATTAAATTGGGTTTAACTTCACTTTCATCAATAAAAATCGCTTATGAAATTGCATCCTATTGGGGCGTTCAACTCAGTATTAAAGAGCTTAGTGAATCAAAAAACATTCGAAACCTCGCATCTTTAATTAATGCTCCTGCTGAATCCGTAGATGTATCTCATGAAAAGCAAGATTTGTATCCTTTAAGCCAAAACCAGTTGGGAGTTTACTTTGAATCCATAAAACATCCTGACAAATTGATTTATAATACAACATCTGCCGTTGATTTGGGATCCAACATTGATGTGGAAAAACTTAAAAGCTCAATTATTAATCTAGTAAATAAATACACTTACCTTAAAAGCATTTTATTTGAGGAAAACGGACAAACCTACCTTAAAAGGCAGGATGATGAACCAGTTTCAGTGGATGTGTATGAAAGTTTAGCTACAGAAGAGATTAAAAACAGTTTTGCACGTCCGTTTGACTTGTTTAAAGGACCATTGTATCGTTTTGAAATTTATTACACTGAAGATAAAACCATATTGCTTATGGATGTTCACCATATATTGTTTGATGGAACTTCAGTTAATTTATTCATTAATGAGCTCTTGGATGAATATGATAATGTTAATGATGCAGAAGATGTAAGTTCCGGATTCGACTTTATTTTAGATGAAAAAGAACTTGAAGGAAGTGAAAAATACATTAAAGCTAAAGAGTTCTTTGAAGACAGGCTGTCGGATATAGAAAATGTGACTTCAATCGAACCGGATATTATCGGTGAAAAAGAATTAGGATCTCTTAAAGAGGTTTCAGTTCAAATCAACAAGGAAGATATTTTTGGATTCGCAAAAAGGAACAGTATAACTCCAAACAGTCTGTTTTTAGCATCATCTCTTTTGACCTTGTCAAAATTCTCATATACTAAGGACATGCTTTTAACTACAATTTCCAATGGAAGAATCAATCCAAAATACTTCAAGACATTGGCAATGATTGTAAGGTCCCTTCCAATTGCAATGACCATTGATACTGATCAGAGCGTCTTGGATTATATCAATTCAGTAAATGAAACATTTGTTGATACAATCGACAATGAATCATATCCGTTTACCAAAATATTTGAAGAATACAATTTTGTTCCGGAAATTTATTATGCATATCAGGTTGGTTTATTTGATGAGAAAGTATTGAAAAACGGAAATAAAGTTAATGTTGAACCGTTGGAACTTGATTATCCTAAATTCAACATTTGTATATATGTTGAAGAGGATTTGGAAAATATTAATCTTATCATACGTTATAATGATCAATTGTATTCATTTGAACTGATGGAAAAGTTAGTGGAAAGCATTGATTTAGTTTTAAATAAATTTATGGATTCATTAACTCAAAATGCTTGTGATATTTCACTTTTAACCAGTGCTGAAGAAAATGAAATATCTAAAAAAGAAGATGAGTTAACATTAGACATCACAGAACCGTTATTGAAAGATAAATTTGAATATATTGCTGCTAAAAAAGCAGACGACATTGCAGTTTATGCAAATGATGTCAATTTGACTTATGATGAACTCAACACAAAAGCAAATGTATTTTCTAATTCATTGATTGATAAAGGTTTAAAAATTAATGATAAAATCATATTGAAATTAAACAGAACTTCCAAATTAATGATTGCACTTGTCGGCGCTTTGAAAGCGGGTGTATCTTTTATTCCAGTAGATCCTAAGTATCCTCAAGAGAGAATTACTCATATTCAGGAAGACAGCGGATGTAAGATGATCATATCCGATGATCCTCTTGTAGGTGAAGTCGATATTGATAATTTGCTTGACGGAACAAATACCGCTAATCCAAAAGTCGATTTGGAAAATGATGATATTGCACTTTTAATTTATACTTCCGGTTCAACCGGTCTTCCGAAAGGTGTAATGATAAAACAGGACAGCATTACAAATTATATTAAGCCTACACCTGAAAACTCACCAATTAACGCAATAGCTAATGATGTTTCCAAAATGTTATCAATTACAACCGCTTCATTTATTGCATTCCTGCGTGAAGCCTTCGCGTCTGTTATGAATGGGGTCCCAATGGTGCTTGCAGATGAAGAAACATCAATGAATCCTATTAAATTGGCAGAGTTAATTAAAGAATATGAAATCGATGGAATGTCAGCTACACCATCCAGGCTGCAGCAATATTTGACAATTAATGACTTCAAAAGAGTTATGAAAGACATTAAAGTTATAACTATTGGCGGTGAAAAATTCATCGAATCATTATATCCAACATTAGTTAAATACACTGATGCAAATATTTACAATTCATATGGCCCAACAGAGGTAACTATTGCATCTCACGCAAAATTAATGACTGATAATGCTGTATCTGAAGGAAAACCTATTCATAACACTATTGATTCAATTGTGGACATTGACAATAATCCGTTACCTAGCAATATTGTAGGGAACATTGCACTTGGAGGTGTCGGAGTTTCTGCTGGATATTGGAACAAACCTGAGTTAACTGAAGAGGTATTCTATACTAAAAATGGTATTCCATATTACAATACGGGTGATTTAGGTTATAAACGTGACAACGGTGAATTGGTTGTTGTCGGAAGAGCAGACTCACAGATTAAACTCAGAGGTTTAAGAATAGAAACCGGTGAAATTGAAAATGTCATACTGAAAAACAGTGATATTGAGTTAGTATTTGTCAATGTTCAAATTATAAATGATACTGAATACTTATGTGCATATTATGTTGCAGACTCACAAATCGATACTAATAACTTAAAAGAGGACATTTCACAGGAATTAACAGATTACATGATTCCAACTTTCTTTATTCAATTGGATGAATTGCCTTTAAATCCTAACGGTAAATTAGACAGGAAAAAATTGCCTCTCCCATCAGTCGACGATGAGATAACAGAAGTTGTTGAAGCTTCCAATGAATTAGAACAACATGTATTGGACATGTGTAAGGAAATTATTTCCAAAGAGGACTTTGGAGTTACAACTAATCTGTTCAGCATTGGTTTTACATCCTTGACAGTTATTCAGTTGCTTGCAAAGATTTCCGAAGAGTTAAAAGTTGATGTAAGTATAATGGACATGATGAAGTCAAAAAATGTTCTGGAAATCGTTAACTTGATAAATGCTGCTGAAGAAGTCTCTGAAACTGAAGAAGTTGAATTGAAAGAATACTATCCTTTAACACACAATCAACTGGGAGTATACTTTGATTGTATTAAAGAGCCCGATAAAATCGGTTACAATCTGCCAAAAATCATCAGATTTGATAAGAGTGTAGATTCAGCCAAATTAAGAAAAGCAATCCTTGATGCTATCGACCTGCATTCATATCTGAAAATGGAGATTGTTCAAAAAGATGGTGAAATATTACAGAAAAGAAATGATGAGTTGGATGTTTCAGACTTAATAACAATTACAAAACAGGATGTGGAAGTAACACAAAAGGACATTGATAAGTTTATACGTCCATTTTCATTATCTGAGGACTTCCTATTCAGGTTTAAAATTATTGAAACACCAACAGAAGTTGTCTTGCTCAATGATTTCCACCACATAATTTTAGATGGAACATCAGCAAATCTGTTCTTTAGAGATATTACTCTATTTTATGATGGTAAAATCGATGAAATTCCAGAAGAGACTGTTGATGCCTTTGAATACAGTTTAATTGAAAGTGAATTGGAACAATCAAATAAATACAAACAGGCTGAAGCATTCTTTGATAAGGAAATTTCCGAATTTGATGAATCCACTGTGGTTACACCTGATTTGGAATCAGATGATGAAGGTGTTTTATGCACTAATGAATTGTCCTTAAATGCCAGTGATGTTCATGATTTCTGTAGAAAAGAGAGTATAACTGAAAATAACCTATTCTTGTCTGCTACTATTTTGGCACTATCCAAGTTTACTTTTACAAGAGACCTGTTAATTTCAACAGTTTCAACAGGTAGAACCAATCCGAAATATCGAAACACTATTGGAATGCTTGTAAAAACACTTCCTTTCACATGCCACATCAAATCAGACAAATCCATTAAAGATTTACTCGATAATGTTAATGAAAACTGGCTGAACACTTTGAATTATGAGTTTTATCCATATACTAAAATTGCAAACAAATATGATTTGGCTCCTGAATTCCTGTATGTCTATCAGGGAGAAATTATTGAAGACCTTAACATGAACGGCAAAACCTATGAAAGGGAAAGAATCGATTATGATTCATTAAGATTTAAAATATCATTCAATGTCTTGGAGGAGAAAGGAGAATTGAAATTAATCAACCAATATGACGATTCTCTTTACTCAAGCCACATGATTGACTTATTCAATAATGCTGTCAAGACAATCATTGAAAAATTCATGACCTGCGACATATCTGAAACAAAAGTTAAGGATATTGCCCTTATAGATGAACCGGAACTTGAAGAATTTGATTATTCATTCAATCCGTTCCTAAACGAAGTGTTCCATGAGACAGTTGAGAAAAATAAGGATAAACTGGCATTGATTGCTGAAGATGGTGAATTCACATATGATGAGCTTAACCGTAAAGCCAATCGTATTGCAAATGCTTTAATTAAAAAAGGAGTTAGACCTGGAGACAAAGTTTTATTCAAACTTAAACGTGACAGTAACTTAACTGCATCCATGTGGGGTATTATTAAAGCAGGGGCTGCATTCATTCCGGTTGACCCGGAATATCCTGAAGAACGTATTAACTATATCTACAGTGACTCTGAAGCGGATTACATCATTTCCGATTTCAGTGATGCAAATACATTAAATGTCTTTGACCTGTTAAAAGAGGAAAATGAAAACAATCCTGTTGTAAAGCTTGACCCAGATAATCTTGCATTTTTAATTTATACTTCAGGATCAACAGGTAATCCTAAGGGAGTTATGCTCACCCACAGAAACATTACAAACTATCTGCTTGTAAAACCTGAAAACAACTACATTACTGATGTAGTAGAAAACAGAAAACGTGTTTTAGGAATTCAGACAGTAACATTTGATATTTCAGTATGTGATGTTTTAGTGCCGTTAACACATGGTTTAACCTATGTATTCGCCAGTGATGTTGAGGCAAAAGACGTACTTGCTCTTGCGAAATTAATTAAACGTACAAAAGTTGATGCAATGGCAGGAACTCCTTCAAGACTGTTCCAATACTTGGATTTAGAGGAAATGCAGGAAGCATTCAAAAACCTCAAATCTGTATCTTTGGCTGGAGAACCATTTAAACCACAATTGTACACTAGAATTAAGTCCATTAATCCTGATGTTAACTTATACAACGGATATGGACCATCAGAAACCACAATACATACAAACCACAAATTGCTTACAAGTGCGGAAAATATCACAACAGGTAAACCTCATTACAATGTGATTATGGACGTGCGTGACATTGACGGTAATTTAATACCTGACGGAGTAATAGGTGAAGTGTATATTGGTGGATTAGGTGTTGGAAGAGGTTATCTGAACAAGGAAAAACGTACAAAAGAATCATTCATTAAAATCAATGGCATAAACTATTATAAATCCGGTGATTATGGTACAATTGACCCTGAAGGGGAAATTGTTATCCACGGAAGATTAGACAACCAGATTAAACTTAACGGTTTAAGAATAGAACTAGGAGAAGTTGAACAGGCCATCTTAAAATTCGGCGCAATCAAAGAAGTAGTATGTGCAATTAAAAAGATTAATGATAATGATCATTTATGCGCTTATTACACTTCAGATGAGGAAATCGATAAGGATGAGCTGAAAGATTTCATTTCCCAATCATTGACAAAATATATGGTTCCATCTGTCTTCGTACAGCTTCAGGAATTGCCTTGGACATTGAACGGTAAAATCGAAGTTAAAAAATTACCTATTCCTGAAATATCCAATGAATATGTCAAACCAACTAATAATGTTGAAGCATTCTTCGCCTCTGCATTTGAAGAAATTTTAGGATTGAATAAAGTTGGAGTCACAGACAATTTCTTTGACATTGGTGGAACATCCCTGCTTGTGACCAAACTTACAATCAGTGCTTTAAATGAGGGTTATGAGGTTCAGTATGCTGACATATTTAATCATCCTACTCCAAGAGACCTGGCTGAATTTATTTCAGGATCTGAAATTGTTGAAAGTGAGGAAAGTCAATATGATTATTCAAGAATAGATGAGCTTTTAACCCAAAACACCATGGATAACTTCCTGAATGGAGATATGCGTGATTTAGGTAATGTTTTAGTTACCGGAACAAGCGGATTTTTAGGAATCCACATCCTTAAAGATCTTATAGAAAATGAAGATGGGTTCATATATTGTCTGCAACGTGCCGGAAGAGGCCTTACACCTGAAGAAAGATTGAAATCACTACTCTTCTACTACTTTGATGAAAATTATGAAGATTTATTTGGTAAAAGGATTTTTGTCGTTGAAGGAGACATTACAAACATTGGAGATTTCAAAAAGCTTGAAAACTATCCTATCGACACAATCATTAACTCTGCAGCTAATGTAAAACACTTTGCTGAAGGCAGTCAAATTGAGGATGTCAATATTTTCGGTGTACAAAATGGATTGGAATTTGCTAAAAACATTGGTGCATGTTATGTTCAAGTTTCAACAACAAGTACTGCTGGTGAGAGCGTTAATAATTTCCCACCTAAAGACACTGTATTTGATGAACAAACATTGTATGTCGGTCAGGCATTGGACAATAAATACTTATCCAGTAAATTTACAGCGGAACGTCTTGTCCTTGAGCATGTTGTTGAAGGAGGTGAAGGCAAAATAGTTCGTGTAGGTAACTTGATGGCAAGGGAAACTGATGCGGAGTTCCAAATCAACTTTGAATCAAACGGTTTCATCAACCGTTTAAAAGCATATATTACTCTGCATGCAATGCCATTTGATTTACTTGTTGCACAAACAGAATTCAGCCCTATTGATATTGTAGCAAAATCTATTATTGCTTTAGCTAAAACACCAAAAGAAAACACAGTGTTCAATGCATATAATAGCCATTATATTACTTATGCTGATGTTTTACATACAATCGTTGCTCAAGGCTATGAAATGAATAAAGTAGAAATGGATGAATTCAACGAATTATTAGATGAAGCCAGAAAAGATGAATCAAAACAGGAAGGTATTTCAGGACTTGTTACACAAGTTGGTATGGGTAAAGCCAAAAACAGAAGCATAGTCAATGTATCAAATACATTTACTACCAATATTTTAAATCATTTCGATGTATATTGGCCTTTAACAACCTATGACTACTTGAATAACTTTATTAATTACCTTAGAGGAATGGGCTTTTTAGAGTAGAGGATTAAAATGTATGAACGTAATTATGAGTTATTAAGAAGTAAATTCAAGGAATTTTTCCTGCCTACCCTATTCACTTCAATGGCTGGAAATATTTGTCTGTTTGTTGATGGATTAATTGTAAGTTTTTTACTAGGTGCAGGTAACCTATCCGCAATCCAAATTGTAGCTCCTGTGGCCACATTCATCAATCTCATTTATTGGATGATTGGATTAGGTGGAAGTGTACTTTGTTCAGTAGCAAAAGCAGAATTTGATGATGAAAAGAGTAACAGTTATTTCACTGTTGCCCTCATATCCCTTTTAACAATCGGAATACTAATTGCAATTTTTGGTTTAGCATTTTCTGGATCAATTGCACAATTCTTATGTGCTTCACAACCCGAATTGATTCCTGATGTTACCAGTTATTTCTCTGCATTTGTAATTGGAATGCCATTTTTATGTTATATGATGAGTTTATCATATTTCATTAGGACAGACGGTATTCCAACACTGCCGTTTAGAGCAATATTGTTGGCAAACATTATTAACCTTTGCTTTGACTTTATTTATATTAAATTTTTTGCAATGGGTGTTGGCGGTGCTGCATTAGCATCTTCAACAGGTTTTTTAATGGGCTCAATATTTATTTCATATTACTTCTTCAAATCAGAACGCACATTACAGTTCATAAAATTGAAAATGGGCGAATTCTTAGGTTATCTTAAACAGATTGTAACTTCAGGATTTTCTTCTTCGTCAACACAATTGTACTTAACATTGAAATTATTCATCATTAACATATTAATTGGGCTATATATTGGGAAATCCGGACTTGTTGCATTCAGCATCTGCTATAACAGTCTGTTTATATTATATATTTTCTTAATTGGGACTTCTCAAACAATGTCTCCTATTGTTTCAGTTTACTTTAAAGAAGAAGACTATTCAGGGGTAAATTATGTAATTAAAAGGTCTCTAAAAATTGTTCTTATTGCTAGTTTAGCATTGGCAATATTATTTATAGTTTATCCTCAGTCCTTATTGTTACTTTATAGTGTTAAAAATCCTGCCGATGTGCCAGTTGTCATAAATGCTTTAAGAATATTTGCTGTAAGTTATATTGGAACTGCAATTACATTTTTATATACTTTTTATGCTCAAGCAATACAAAAAAATCAATTATCAACAATCATATCCTTGCTTGAAGGATTTGTTTTACCAATTGGTTTTGCTGCAGTGTTGTCTTTTGTATTTGGTGGAAATGGAATTTGGATTTCTTTTGCATTAGCTGAACTATTTACAATATTATTCCTGTTTGTTTATTCAAGACATATCAACAGGAAAACCCATGGTGAATACTCAGGATTTTTCATTAACAAGCACAATGATGATAATGTATTTGAACATTCCATAAATGGGAATATAAAAGATGCTGTTAATTTGGCTAGGGATGTTGAAAATTATTTAAATGACAATAAGTCTTCAACAATTGTTGGTCTTGCAATTGAAGAGATGCTTGTGAATATCATCAACACTAACGAAAGCGTTGATACAATTGATGTTATAGTTAGAAATAATGATGAAAATATTTTGATTTCGATTAAGGACACGGGAATTGATTTTAATCCTGTAATTGAAAATGATAATTTGGAATTTGATAATATTAGCGTTTTAAATAAGATTGCAGATAAGATTGATTACTCAAGAGTATTGGGTTTAAACAGTACTGTAATCACTATAAAAAATTAAAACCCAACCAATAATGTTATGATAAGATTTGAAAATAAGCCATTTCTGGAGAAAAGTAATTTAGTCTAAATGAGTTCCTTTAGAATGGCTAATATCTTTTCATTGTTTTTCGTAGAAGGTTGTCTTTTGCATTATCAAATATACTCAATTGAATTTTAATCCTATTTTGCATTTCTTTTTGCATCTCCTC
>NZ_JAUNXX010000021.1 GCF_030539555.1 Methanobrevibacter sp.
AGTGCATCCTGCAGCATGTATCCCATATTTTTCATAGCTTTCATTTGTTGCACAGGATTGTGTATAAATATTATATCTCTCTGATATCTCACCAATCCCTTTCAATAGCTTTTCTTTATCCTCTTCAGTGAGTGGAATTATCTCAGGCATGTTCTCTTCAACTTTTTTGTACATATCAACAAAGCTGAATATACATCTGTAAACTAATGGTGAAATCTTTTCAGCCATATACTCAAATGTTTCCAGATGTTTTTCCATAGTGTATTTTTCAGTAAGAAGTATTGGATCATATCTCCAGAGAATCTTATTGCTACCAACAATATCAGATAATCGTTTCAACGTTTTAATAGATTGATTTATTGATGGGACTTTCGGTTCTATGTCCTTGCCATATGCAGTAATCGTGTAGTTACACAATATATTGTACTTTTCATCAATGTCACCTATATGTTTCAGGATAGGTTGGTAGTTTTTGGAGCAGAACAGAAGACAATCAACATCTTCAGGATTTAAACTTAACTTATATACATTCTCCCTTGCAAAGGGATTTCTTGAATATGCATATCCCTCTTCAAGTCTGTTCAATAGCCATGGAGTATAGTAGTTCACTATATCTGTTCTTCCGCCGACATTTATTATCATGTTATCACTTACTATATCTGGTGACATTAACATTTCTTATTTGTGTTTTGACCAGCCTTATGTAACCACTTCTGATAAATAATAACTGTTCAAGACAACATTTTTATTTCTATACATTCACTAATATTTTTATTTTATATCTGAATATATGTTAAAATTCTACGATTTGAACGAATTTCCAAAACTTTAATTATTGAGGAAGAATAATATTATTATTTGTAGTGAGAGAAAAGTAGTAGATAATTTCTATACTATTGGCATAACAATACTTACAACCGTGAAGGCAAGTATTATATGCTCCAATATCCCTGCCAAATATACAATTACATTCACGGATTTGGTATTTTCCTTTAGGGATTTTTAAATTATATCCAATAGCTTTTTCAATAACCTGCTGAGTCATACATCCCGAAGAATCAAATCCGAATTTGTCCAGTAGAGTTCCTTCAACACATGTTTTCATTTGAATATTATATTTCTTGGCAATTTTTGCAAATTCATCTCCAATAATTAGCATTTCATCCTCACTAACTTCCCTGACCTCCGGAAAATTCCTTAAAACCTTCCGGTACAAGTCAATGAAACTGATTGTACAGTCATTAGTGTAATCTTCAAGTTCGCATGCCATCTCTTCAAACTTGTCAATATGATAATCCAATGAATATTTTTCATCAACAAATATCGGATCATATCTCCATGAAACCTTATTGATTCCCAAAGTTTCTGATAACTTTTTAAAGCTTTTAATAACCTGTTTATAACTTGGAACATTTCTTTCTATATCTTTACCGTAAGGAGTTATCGTTACAAACCAGAACTGATTATAATCATCAATTTTATCAATATTTTTTAGTAATGGTTTGGGATTTTTACTGCAAAAGCACAAACAGTCAATGATTTTAGAATTCAAAGGATATTTATAAATATCATCATTATAAGGATTTCTTGTGCATACAAAACCCTCTTCAATCCTGTTTAAGAACCACTTATGAAAAAAAGCAGGAATATCAGTTCTTGAACCTGTATTGATTATCATGAAAAAAAAGAAAAATAAAAGAGATTTATAAATCTCTTCCGAAAATGTGTACAGCTGCAGTACCACCGGTTCCTCCAATGTTATGGGTCATACCGATTTCTGCACCTTCCACTTGTCTTCCACCAGCTTCTCCTCTAAGTTGCCATACAATTTCAGCAGCCTGAGCAATACCTGTAGCACCTAATGGGTGTCCACGTGCCTTAAGACCACCGGAGGAGTTGATTGGGAAATCACCGTCGATTTCTGTTTGACCTTCTTCAATAGCTATTCCGCCCTTACCTTTCTCAGCAAAGCCCAAATCTTCTACTGCCAAAAGCCCGTTGATGGAAAAACAGTCGTGCACTTCAGTAACATCAATGTCTTTTACTGTTACTCCCGCCATTTCATAAGCTTTTCTGGAAGCCACTTTGGTAGATTCAATAGTAGTGATATCTTTTCTGTCGTGTAATGTTAAGGTTCCGGAAGCCTGTGCGGAAGCTTTTACATAAATTGGAGTATCAGTGTATTTTTTAGCGTTTTCAGCAGGAACCATTACAATAGCTGCTGCTCCGTCACTTACAGGAGAACAGTCAAGTAAGGTTAATGGATCTGCCACCATGGTAGAGTTTAATACTTTATCTACAGTGATTTCAAATGGGAATTGTGCATTTGGATTTTTGGATGCATTTTTATGGTTTACTACAGAAAACTGTGCCAGCTGTTCGCGTGTAGTGCCATATTCGTACATGTGTCTTTTTGCAATCATTGCATATAATGACGGGAAAGTTGCTCCCTGTTGTGCTTCCCATTCCTGGTCTGATGCAGTGGCAATAGCCGGGGTGGCATCAACGACATCTGTCATTTTTTCAACACCTGCAGAAATTACCACATCATGAAAACCTGATGCAACTGCCATGATTCCCTGTCTTAGAGCCAATCCCCCAGAAGCACAAGCAGCTTCAACTCTTGTGGTTGGAACTGGATTAAGACCTACATGGTCAGAAATAAGTGCAGCAATGTGTTCCTGTTCTACAAAGAGTCCGGAAGACATATTTCCAACAAACATTGCTTCAATGTCAGCACCATCAATTTCTGCATCCACTAAAGCTTTTACACCTGCCTCAGCAATCAAATCTCTGAATGATGAATCCCATAATTCACCGAATTTTGTTTGTGAAACTCCGATAATCGCAACATCTCTCATAAAAAAGCCCCCTTACATTTTAATTTTGCCTTTGAATTTAGCATAAACAGCATAATCAACATATGTTTTGTCATTGATAATATCCTGTGTTTTTGGAGCCAATTCTCTTCGCTCAACAATTTCATCTTTTACTGTAATTGTAAATCCATCACTTCCTGCACCTGATCCGTATGAGACAACAAAGATGTTATCTCCAGGCTCTGCAACATCCAAAATATTAGATAATGCAAGAGGTACAGCACCAGAGTAGGTATTTCCTATATTAGGAGTTAATAATCCTTGTTTGATTTGCTCTGATGAGAATCCTAATTTTTTACCTGCTCTTAGGTAAAATTTACCGTTAGGCTGATGGAAACATGCATAATCATAATCTTCAGGTTTAGTGCCTGTCTCTTCAAATAGCATTTTAGCCGCACTTAAGACATGCTTGAAGTAAGCAGGTTCACCTGTAAAACGTCCTCCGTGAGACGGGTAGTTTTGACCTTCTCTTCTATAAAAATCAGGAGTGTCTGTAGTGAAACTGACAGTTGTGTTAATATCAGCTATTGTATTTTCTTTTCCTATAATATACGCCGCCCCACCGGCAGAAGCAGTGTATTCCAAAGCATCACCAGGCGCACCTTGTGAAGTATCAGCACCAATAGCCAATCCATATTCAATCATGCCTGATTCAACAAGTCCCATTGTCATTTGAATACCTGCGGTTCCGGCCTTACAGGCAAATTCCAAATCTGCAGCGGTCATTTTTGGAGTTGCGCAAACCGCTTCCGCAACAATAGAAGCAGTTGGTTTTACTGCATATGGATGGGATTCTGAACCGACATAAACAGCACCGATTTTACTTGGGTCGATTTGAGCTCTTGCTAGAGCGTATCTAGCAGCAGTTACCGCAATAGTTGCAGTATCTTCATCAGCAGAAGGAACGGACTTTTCATTAACAACCAATCCATTAGATAAAGCTACAGGGTCATCTCCCCATACTTTAGCTATTTCTTCTACCTTAATTCTATATGATGGCACATGTGCCCCATATCCTACTATTCCTACCATTAAATCACCTTAAATAATAATCTTAAACGAAATTAAAAATTAATTTAATTATTCATATTATATTTTTATTATTATATAAAATTAACTAAAAAATAGCTATTTTTTAAACAAAATAAGAATTTTAAAAAAAGAAAACATATTAAGATGCAGTCGCCGGGATTCGAACCCGGGTTGTAGGCTTGGAAGGCCCAAGTAATAACCAGACTATACCACGACTGCATAAAAAATGCGGCGTCCGGGATTTGAACCCGGGTCTCTAACGTGGCAGGCTAGAGTCTTAACCAGGCTGGACTAACACCGCATGAAAACTAACAACAAATAAACTTATGTTTTAATGTTATATAAAACTTTCGATTATTTTGAAATTCACAAAAAAATGATTAAATTTTTCTGGCTAAAATGCAAATCCAATCATTTTCTTCATCAACATATGCTTTGAAATCTTTAAAACCTGTTTTTTCAAGAGATTGCCTTAAAACATCTTCAGAGTATATTTTCATGTCCAGAAGTTCTACCAGGTCATCATATTTTTCCATTTCACCTTCTTTGTAGACAGCTTCATTACAGAAAAATACTAAACCGTCCTTTTTTAAAACTCTGCATACCTCTTTCAAATCATTGATAAAATCCGGCCAGAAATAAATTGTTTCAAAACCTGTTACAATGTCGAAAGTCTCATCATAAAACGGCATGTCAGATACAGATCCCTGCAACACATTTACAATTCCCTTATCGATTGCTTCCCGGTTCAGTTTAGTTGATTTTTCAACGCTTACTTCAGAATAATCTATTCCAACGACACGGCCGTTTTCAGAAATCTGTTCTGCAAAGCGTTGGATGTTTCTTCCACCACCACATCCGATGTCAAGGATTTTACTGTCATCATTTACCTCAAAATGGCTTACACCCCACTGAGCCATTGCCTCATGGGATTTGTTCATTCTATCCAGTATCTGATGGCCGAGTTCGCCAACGGGTTTTCTTGCATTTTTAATCAATTCTTTATCCTCAATATTATGACCTGTATTAACTTTATCATTTTCACTCATGTTATCACTTCTTCATTCCCTTACGGGTTTTAATGGCTTGACCTGTTTGGAATTGTTCAATTTCACAGGCCCCTAAAAGGGCTTTGCCATAAGCCAGTAACTTGTCATCTTCAGAAACGATCAGAACTTCATCTTTTGCCCGTATATTTTCATCGCATTCGCTTACAAACTTGCAGAAAACGCTTTTTCCATCAAGAGCAAACGGCACGGAATCTTCAGTTACAACAACCCTGTTTTGCGGATAAGGCATTGCATTGTGAAGTCTTTTCGCACCTTCTTTTGATAAAACTAAAAATGAATCGGATGCCCTCATATTAACAATCAACACTTTTCCATCATAGATATGTCTGATTTTTCCAGTTTTTTTACTTTTCTCTATGTTTATGTTGCCTGTGAACAAAGCTTCCCCAGCACCAACACCGAACTGATAATCGGCAATGGCCTTAATCTTTTTGACATCATCCTTCTCATATCTTATTTCATCCGAATCAATGCATTTATTGTAAAGGCCTATTTCCAGATCCCTGATGATTCTTGAGTGGATTAGAACCTGTTCATAGTACTCAACGAATTCATTGATGAAATCTTCAATAAATTCTATGCTGTCCACATCACGGGTTTTGGGAGCATCATTTTGACTTAAAGGATATACTTCATCAATTTCAAGCGGTATCAATCCAAATGGAACATCCAATACCATGAAATCAGTATTGTCAAGGTCGATTTCCTGTTCAGCACCATAAATATAGAATTCACCAAGTTTTCCTGAGATGAATTTGGAGTAAGGTTTTCTTGTAGGCGGCAAAATGACCAAATCACGTTTCTTAGGCATTTCTCGTAATTTCTGCATGTGCCTTAAAACTTCAGACCTGCAAAGTGATTCGGGACCGGTGTAGAAAAATGCGGACTTTTTGCTTCTCGGATCATATTTTTCCAAGTCCTGTGAGTAGTTTCCAAGTTGCCTTACAGCTTCAAGAAGTGCCGGATGTGCTCTGCATCGCTCTTCAACAAGTTCCATCAAACTGCCTTCATAAATGGCCTGTCTGATTAATCTCAACTCTGCAAAGGAAACATGCAAATTGTGTTGAGCTATCAAATCTCTTCTTTGCTCTTTAGGCATTGCCCTCAAGTCATCTGGAGTGTATTTGGTGCACACTTCACAGGAACATGGCATTTCCTGCAGGTTCTCCAATTTGTAAGTTCCTCTTGTTGATAAAAGCCTGTCATCTTCAGCATATAAGATATAAGCCGCTGAGTCGAACAGATCACATCCCATTGCCACGCACAATGCGAATATCATAGGGTGTCCTGCACCCATCAGGTGGCGGGGAACGGTGTCTGACAACTCCTTCATGGAATTCATTACAACATCAACCAGGTCTTTATAGTGATATGACTCCATCAGAGGAACTACAGCACCTATAGGATATAAATCAGCGTCAAGCTTGGACAGCTCCTTTGCACATTCACGTCTTAAATCAAGGAATGTTGAACCCTGAACAACGGAATTCAATAACATTTCCATATTCTGCTCTTTTTTATATGAAACCGCTTCCTTTGCCCTTTCAAGAGTAATCTTCAAATCGCTTTCAGCCTTTTCACGGTCTACAAAAGGTGCTGTCGGAATATCCAGACTTGTTCCTATATCTGTTTTAATCAATTCCTGGAATTCAATGACTTCCTTGTTGGTGATTTCAACATCACCGTAAACGGACAGCTGGAAAGAACCGGAATCTGTCATGATAGGTCCGTCGAAGTGTATCAGTTCATGCAGTCCCTTTTCAACAGCCTCTTTTTTTAGGTCCTCATCCTTATAAATTAAATACGCATTGGTAATTACAATATCAGCACCATATTTGCCCACATCTATTGCCTGTTTTCTAGGGTGGATTACCGGCATCAATGCTGGAGTTTTAACGTCTCCATGCTTGGTTTTTAGAACACCGACCCTCCCCATATTGTCTTTTGCTTTGATTTCAAACATTTATTTTACCTTACCTGATTGATTTTGAAAATATTCAATTAAAATCATATAATTCAGAAATTATGAGAAAAATACAATTTTATATTGGTTTTATAAAAGAATGGTCTCCAACAAATTATTTGGAGCACCACCAATATCTAAATAAAGTTTAAACTAGAAATTATATAAATTTTGCTTATCTGAAAAATAAAAATTGCCATTGGGATGTTGAATTATCAGAATCATGAAAAAATTGATAAAATAAGAAAAAAGGAAAAAAGGAGGTTAAGATAACTTAACCCGTTCGTGTTTATAATTTAGCCATCTCCTTTTTCGGCATTTTAGACAAATTGTTATTTATCTTTTTGATTTTTTTAAGGGAGTTCATTTTTTTATTAGCTGTTTTTTTGATTTTAATGTTTTTATTTACCTTTTTATTGAGTTTTGGATTAATCTTTTTGTTGATTTTTTTAGCATTGATGTTTTTCTTTGCTTTTTTGTCAACTTTAAGAACTTTTTTGGTTTTGTTATCCATAGGCTTCATATCAGACATGTTTTTGATGTCTTTTTTTGGAGGAAGTGAAGCATTGTTTTTGTGGTCCATAGGTTTTGGAATGTTCTTATCTTTGGAGGACACATTCTTTGGCACATTAAAATCTGAAGGTTTTTCCCCATTATGTCCGTACAAATTCACATTTCTATTATTTTTATCTCCAATATTCTTTGGAGATTTATCGAATGATTTTTGTTCATTATGGGATTTTAAATCGTCAACATGACTTTGCATGGCATTACTTCTTTCGCCTGCAACATCATGTCCAACAATATTGGTCTGTCCGAGGGCGTGATCTGATGTCGCCCCGTTAACTTCAGCAGCACTTATTGCTGAAACATTTGTAATTATAGCGAAAGATAACATAATGAACAAAAACATTATTAAAATATTCTTTTTATTATGCATTTTTTCATCTCGCTTTTTAATCAATCCCAAGTGAAAAAATTGTAAAATTTTTACTTAAAATTTTTAAGTAAAATATCACAATACTTAAGATTGTTAGTTATTCTTTTGAAATAAGTCATATATAAATCTTTTTATCAAAAAATAAGCAAAAATAATAGAAAAATGTAAAAAATAAGCAATTTTAAGCGAAAAATTAAATGGATTAAAACTGCTGAAATCAGCCCTAAAAGGTTGAAAGCTGAAGACATCCGAAAGACAAAATCGAATAATGATAATATCAAATCTAACGTAACCTTCTCAGATAAGGCAAATAATCATCAAATCAGCCCATTTCAAATTAATTCCAATAAATAATAAGCAAATCATATCAAAAATCATGCTTTAACGGTTTATTAAATCAGAATAGAATAGAAATGAGAAAAGATTATAGAAATTCCAAAACTCTAAAAAAAGAACAAACAACAAGTATTTAGCAAAACAGGCAAAAATAAATATAATTTGAATTAAAACAAATTAAGAAGAAACTGACTAAAAACGATTTCATAAATTAAAAAACCCACAATTTAGTCCTTATTAATCATTAATAAATATTTAAGAGCCCCATATTAGAAAATTCAAGCTTAAAATTAAATTTAATTTAAAGCATGAAAAAATCAAAGATATGACCTAATCGTGTGTTATTTCCCAATCAGCCACCATATAAACCTCATCCATTCCAAATAAGCAAGTGAAATCGGATGAAAAATAATGTAACATCCCACTGACAATCTGAAAGAGACATTTAAAAATCAGCATCAAAGCAGATGACTGCAGACCATTCTGCAAACATCACTACCAAATCCCATTGGAATAACCTACATCTCTAAAAAATGACAACAATTAATCATTAAAAAGACAATTTAAATAATTTTAATCAATAATATGCTTAAAACAACATCATAAAACGATTTTATGAAAAATTTTCATAAAAACCCATCTTTTCTTATTTTTTCATTGAAAACTTCGACAATCCATAAATATTAAAAAAAATAAACTTTTCTATTAGATAAAATGAGTTATGAAGAAAATGCTAGAATAATTAGTGATGACATATTCGATTTGGTCAATTCATGTTTCGATGAAGAAAAAAGTAGTCGAAATAATGAAGGAAGGGTTAATTTTTTTGATACTTACAAAGATTATTTTGTTTTAACTGATGATGGATCATATTCTATCAACTCAAAGGAAATAAATCACAAAGTTGAAACGTTACATACATCTACAGGTGCAATAAGTGAGTCATTTGAGAAGTTTATCAAGCCGATGAAATTCAATTACAATAAAGACTTGGCCATCCTAGACATCTGTGCAGGACTGGGCTACAATTCATCAGCGGCAATAGCTGATTTTATGAAAAATAGCTCCAAGTCCAGCTTAACAATAGATATGGTTGAAATATCCCATGCAACGCTTGCCTGTGGACTTTTGGTACCTTCACCCATTAATGAACATGACATTACCAAAAAAGCAATTGAAGATGAACTTATTGCTCAGGATTATGCAACATTAAATATGGAGAAAACAGAAATTCCTGAAAACATCACCATCAATGTCTATATTGAGGATGCAAGGCAAACTGTCCAAAAATTAAAGGACAATACCTATGATGCGATATTTTTAGATCCATTCTCACAGAATATGGCTCCGGAATTATTCTCACTCGAATTCTTTAAAGAATTCAAACGGATTATTAAGGATGACGGCATCGTTGCCACATACACTTCATCAGCCCCCATAAGAGCGGCATTTATTGAAGCAGGATTCTATATAGGGCAAGGTCCGATATTCGGAAGAAAACAAGGTGGAACACTGGCCAGTCCGAATCCATTGATGCTTGACACCTCACTTCCAAAAAACGATGAGATAAGAATCGCACTGTCCGATGTCGGAATTCCATTCAGAGACCCTGGTTTGAACAACATGAGCGAATACATTTTAGAGAAAAGAACTGAAGAAAGACACATTGCACGTCATAACACAAAAATCTCATCAGCAGTCAAAACGCCGATATTTCTAGCCTGTGAAATGGATGATGAAAAGCTGAAAAGAAGGGTTGAACGCAATCTGGCCAAGATGAACATCCCATCAACAACATCGAAAGAGGCTTTCTACATAGTTGAATGTGAGAAAAATTACTCAAAAAAACAGGACAGCGAAAACAATTCAAGAAATAGAATTTTAGATATGGAAAAAAGATTAAAAAAAGTTAAATCGGGAAATTATGGATAAACATAACTTCCGCTTTTAAGTGCATATGCTTCGGCTTTAGACGAATCCACTGTAGGGGAAACGATTGTCAGATGCATTGGATTTGACCATACATGCTCATTACCGAAGACTGAAAAGTCACAGTCACAGTCAGCACAGAAAATCATTCCCTCAATACTGCCCGGCTCCTTATTTCCTGTTGCAGGGAAAATTCCAACATCAGTTGTTTCGTCCTTTGCCCAGAATACACTCCAATAAAGGTTATGACCATGACAATACGGGCATGTCCTTTCAAATACTGTTTTGTACCAGGTATATTCAGACGCATCGCCTATCGCTGAAGGCCTACCTATGGCAAGGATATATTTTCCATCTTCAGAAACACCATACTTGTTAAATTTCATACCTGTGAACCCTGCATAAACCGTAATTTTCTTGGATATTGTGTAGCCATTGGTTAAATCCTTACACGTTACAGTATAGGTACCTTTATTAAGTTTAAAGCTGAGACTTGCAACACCTTTTGAATTAGTTTTTACAGTGTATGTTTTTCCGTTGAGGGTAATCTTCATATTTGCATATTTACGAACACTGCCGTCTGATTTTAAAAGAGTTGCAGTATACTTTGCAGTCTTATCCTGATATGCAATTTTATTGCCTGCCTTTATAGTCGGAGCTTTAACACTTACATTGGTTTTGATGCAATAACCTGTGTAGGGATCATTTGATGTGAATGTGTAAGTTCCTTTAGCCAGCTTGAAGCTGACACTTGCAACACCATCGGAATTTGTCTTAAGTGTTTTTTTAACCCCTTTGATGTAAACATAGACTATTGAGTTTTTAACCAATTTCTCATTCTTGTAGAGCTTTACCTTGAATGTGGCGGTTTTATCTGAAAATGTTGTTACTTTATTTGCATATAAAGTAGGTAAAATTTTAACGGTGTTCACCTTTTTTTCTCCGGTTTCGGTATTGATTGAAACCATGCTAAATGATCCTGGTTTGGAAACGATATCTATTGAAGCCACACCCCTGGAATTAGTCTTCACACTGAAATATTCACCTTTGCGATAGAATTTAATATATTTATTCGCCAATACCTTTCCGTCACTGCCGTAAAATGTTGCTGAAAATTTCTTATAGCTTGAATAATGCTTCACAAGACCTGAAGACTTGATGGAAGTTTTTACAACAATCTTATTTGATTTTTTGTATCCGTTCGGATGGATTGCATAAACAGTATATGTTCCGACAGCCAAAGAATAGGTACTTAAAGTCGCTATACCGTTCGAATTTGTTTTTTTAGTGTAGGTCATGTTATTTATCTTAAACTTGACATTGGCATTCTTTAACGGATTTCCATGATTATCCAAAAATTTAGCAGTGTAACTCACTGTGCCCTTATAGGTTTTAGTAACATCTTTTGCTACAACCACGGGCAATACTTTAACCTTATTGTTAACGCTTACCTTATTATAAGCGGCAGAAACAACATAACTTCCGGAATTCAAGTTGATTGGAACTGACACCTTTCCGGATTCATCAGTGACCTTTTTATAAACGACACCATTGAGGTTTACAGACAATGATGCGTTCTGTACAGGTTTTGAATTTTTTAAAAGCGTTACTTCATAACTTGATCCGTTTTTATAATACATATTTACGTCACTGCTGCTTAGCGTATATCCTCCGCTTGCAGCATCAAGATTATCATCAGCAGAACTGTCTTGAACACTGCCCGAAGGAGGTTCCTCTTCTACTTCCCCGAGAATCATGTCATCTGAAGAATTGGTGTCTGCAGCTGCAATAGCTGAAATTGACAACATGAAAATCAGAGTTACAAAAAATAATTTTATTTTCTTATTAAACATAACGTCGACTCCATCTAACATTTTGTTTGTAATAAATCATATTACACTTTTCTTATAAAAAGCTTTTGATTATCAAAAAAAACACAAAAAAGGTTAATTTGGGAAAAATAAGCACAAATAGAGTTATAATGAAAATGAAAATAAACAGATAGTTGAAACTGATATCAAAAGATATAATTTAATTAAAAATGCAATCATGAAAATAATTATTTTAAAAAAATTGATACATAAATACAACTTTAATTAAACAGAATATCAATTTAACATGCCCAAATAAAAAAAGAAAAAAGAAAAATCCGACCAGTGATTATAAAAATAAAACATCAGCTAACTTTAAATTTAAAATAAAGCCAAAATAATAAAAAAAGATGAGACTGTTGAAAAAGCCTATTCCACAGTCACACATTTTGCCAAGTTTTTAGGTTTGTCGGGGTCATGTCCCTTTTCAATTGTAATATAATATGCAATCAACTGCAAGGGTACAATGTAAACCAGCGGCGCAATTATCTCTTTGACATCAGCGTTGATTGATATTACAGAATCCGCCTTGGCCTTTAGCGATTCATCATCACAGGATCCCACAGCCAAAACATTCGCACCGCGAGACTTCACCTCTTCAAGATTGCTCATGGTCTTCCTGTAATTGTCTCCAGGAGGTATTATAACTACAACAGGAATTCCTTCATCAATCAAAGCCAAAGGACCGTGCTTCAGCTCACCTGCAGCATATCCTTCACCATGAATATAAGTAATCTCCTTAAGCTTCAATGCACCTTCCAATGCTGTCGGATAGGAATAGCCCCTTCCCAGATAAAAGAAGTCACGGGCATAATTGTAGCGTTTTGAGATTTCCTTAATGTAGTCAATATCTTCCAGAGCCTCATCGATGAAATCAGGCACCTTTTCAAGTTCCTTAAGCAACTCCATATTTTTGGAAAGCAATGCCGCAAACAGGTAGATTGATGTTAGCTGTGCAACATATGTTTTTGTTGCTGCAACACCTATTTCAGGGCCTGCCTGAGTTTGAATTACATAATGTGCTCTTCTTGTAATGGATGATCCTGCCACATTAACGATTCCCAAAGTCCTGGATGTCTGATTGGCAACGTCCAACGCCTTAAGTGAATCGGCTGTTTCACCTGATTGTGAAATGAATATTACCATAGTTTCTTCATTTAAAGTATTAGCGGAATATTTAAACTCAGATGCAAGGATGACATCAGTCGGAACACCAGCAAGGGATTCAATCAGATATTTACCTGATAATGCAGCATGATACGAAGTTCCGCATGCAACGAAGCATATCCTTTGGATATCCCCAACATCATCGATTATTTCCTGAATGTTATCCTTTTGAGTCAATGTATTTCTGACGGCTGTTGCCTGTTCATTAATCTCCTTAATCATGAAATGGTCATAACCTTCCTTTTCAGCCATTTCAGGTGTCCAGTTGATGGTATCTATCTCTTTGTTTACCACATTGTCGAATTCATCATGGACAACAACACCTTCCTTATCCAAAATGACTATTTCTCCCCTTTCAGGATAGATTATGTCCCGTGCATACTTCAATATGGCTGGAGAGTCGGATGCAAGATAATATCCTTCCTCACCAATCCCAACAATCAATGGTGAATCTTTACGTGTTGCAACAATTTTATCAGGTTCCTTTTTACTGATAACCGCCAATGCATAAGCTCCCTCGACAATATCAATAGTTTTTCTCACAGCATGTTCCAAGTCGAACTTTTCATCCATAAACTTTTGAATCAGATGAGGAATCACTTCAGTATCTGTGTCTGATTTGAATACATGACCTTCGAGAGTTAATTTTTCCTTGATTTCAAGATAATTTTCAATAATACCATTGTGAACAACAGCGATACTGTTGTCTTCATCAACATGAGGGTGTGAATTCAGTTTTGACGGATCCCCATGAGTTGCCCAACGGACATGCGCTATACCGAAGTTTCCAGGCATGTCTGTTAAATCCAATTTCTTATCCACTTCTTCGATTTTGCCTTTGTCCTTTTTAATGTGTATGTTATCATCAGCAAATGTAGCCAAACCAATTGAATCATATCCTCTATATTCCAATTTAGAAATACAATCAAAAAGGATAGGTGCTACATCTTCATCTTCCTTTAAAATACAACCTACAATTCCACACATCTAATCACCTTTGTAATTGTAAATATCCTCATAAAGATTTACTACATCCCCTATTATAAGAATAGCTGGAGTGTTGATTTTCTTATCGGAAATATCGCCTAAAGTTCCAAAAACCACATTTTCATCAGGAAGTGTTCCGCTTTCAATTGCACAAACAGGTGTGTCGGCTGAGCGATATTTCATGATTTCAGCAGTGTTTTCTTTGATATTTCCAATTCCCATTAGAATTATTAAAGTATCGGCAGTATAGTCCCAATGCACCTGACTTTCAGCTTTTGTCGGGTCTTCATGACCTGTTACAACAGTAACAGAAGTTGCCACTGCCCTGTGAGTTACAGGCAGTCCAAGGGATGTTGGTGCTCCAATAGCTGAAGTTACGCCCGGAATTACCTCAAATTTGATATCATGTTCCATTAAGGCCAATATCTCTTCTCCTCCACGACCAAAGACAAAAGGATCGCCTCCCTTAAGTCTTACAACATTTTCATGATTTTGAGCCTGTTCAATAATTAACTCATTGATTTGGTCCTGAGTTTTATAATGCTCGCCTGCCTTCTTTCCAACATATATTTTTTCTGCATCATCAGGAGCATGTGCCAATATTTCTTCATTGGCCAGATAATCATATAAAACAACATCAGCCTTATTTAAAGCTTTTACAGCTTTAAGAGTTATTAAATCAGCATCTCCAGGGCCTGCACCTATTAAATAAACTACCATTATACCACTTTATAAAAATCCTTTAAAGAAGTTTAAACCATCATCTGAACCGAAGAGTTCCTCGCAAGCCCTTTCAGGGTGAGGCATCATTGCACAAACAAGACCGGATTCATCGCAAACGCTTGTTATTGCTTCCATTGAACCGTTAGGGTTTTTGCCTTCAAATTGCAATACGATTTGGTCCTGATCTTTTAATAAATCAATGTCTTCTGTGTAAAATCTTCCTTCAGCATGAGCTATTGGAAGTCTTATTGTTTGACCTTTTTCAAAGGCTTTTGTGAATGGAGTTCTTGATGTTCCTACTTTAAGCTCAACCCATTCACAGTTGAATTTGGGATATTCATTTGTTATGAAAATTCCTGGAACAAGGCCTATTTCGCCTAAAATTTGCGCTCCGTTACAGATTCCCAATACCGGTTTTTCCTCTTTTACCAACTGCTTAATTCCATCGATTACAGGAGTGATGGATGCCATAGCACCTGCCCTCAGGTAGTCTCCATATGAGAATCCTCCAGGAATGACAATACCGTCATAGTCAGTCAGGCTGTCTTCGCTCCACCATACATATTCCGGAGTGAGACCGGCAAGTTCAATAGCCTGTGCAACATCCCTGTCACAGTTGGTTCCCGGAAATCTAATTACACCAATTTTCATCTCAATCCCTCTATTTGCCACAGGCCATGTTCTGTGGAATGACATTGATTTTATAATTGTGAATTACTGGATTGCAGAGCAATCTTTCACACATGTCTACGACATTTTCTCTGATTACCTCTCTGTCTTCACCTTCCATCTGGAATTTGATGGTTTCAACAGTCTTAACGTTTTTAACTTCATAACCCAATAAATCAAGAGACCTTTCGACTTGAGTAGCTTCAGGATTTAACATACCGTCTTTTAAAGAGATTTTAACTTCAATATCAAATAACATATAACTCACCTAAAAATCAAATTTTTCCTCATCAGGAATAACTCTATTGTATACTTCAATATAAGCGTCCATAACTTCATTATCTTTTCCTTTTCTGAACAGTTCCTTATCCAGCATCTCCAATGTTTCACTGTCCCATAATCTGCATCCGTCAGGAGATATTTCATCACCCAAAAGAATGTTTCCATCCTTGTCCTTACCGAATTCAACTTTGTAATCAACCAGAATAATTCCTGCATCAGCAAAGAATTTGGTTAACACTTCATTGATTTTCAATGCCTTTTCGATTAGGATATCTATTTCCTCATCACTAGCAATGCCCAATGCATTTATAATTGAACGATTCAGCATAGGATCGTGATATTCATCGTCCTTGAAATCCATTTGAACTATTGGAGGTTCCAGTTTGGTGCCGTCTGCAATCGGGTATTTGCGAACCAAACTGCCAGTAGCTATATTTCTTACGATAACTTCAATCGGAATCATTTCAAGTTTTTTAGCAAGCATGATGTTAGGTTCAGGCAAATCAATGAACTGGGTTTCAACGCCGTTTTCCTCTAAAACCTTGAAGATTTTAGCAGATATGATTGCATTGTATGCTCCTTTCTTGTTCATTACCTCTTTTCTTGCTCCGTCGCCGGCAGTCATGTCGTCTCTAAACTCGATGATGACTTCATCTTCGTTGTCTGTAGTGTATACGCTTTTTACTTTTCCACCGTTAATTAACTCTTTTTTGTCCATGATATCAACAAAATTATTAAATTAGTATATTATAATTTTTAGATAAAATATTATATAATACTATTTAATGAGATTTAAAAGAAGTTAACTAAAATATATTATGATTAAAAAAAAGTTAAAAATGAATGTTTTAAAAACACTCATTTGAGATTTCGGACAATTTCCAAATCGAGGCCTGTTGCCCGGGAAACAATTTCCTCATCAACACCCTCTTTAAGAAAGTTGCGAGCATCCTCATATTTAGCATCATCAATACCGTCAAGATAAGCCAAATTAACTGATTCCTCAAATCCTGTGACATTAGGCTCCAAACCATAATCTTCAGCTTTTATATTTAACATTTTTTCTACCTCTTGTCTTTCTTTTTCTTTTAAAAACCTTTTTAACATTTTCCTTTGACAGTCGATTAAATCCCTATGGAACTCATCATCATCAATTATTGCATTAACAAGCAAGTTAGAGGTATCTTCAAGCAATTCCTTAATATCGAAGTCATGCTCCATGTCCGGAGCGATTATCAAATCAATGGCTTCATTATCAAGTAAAGCAATATTATTTTCAATTTTGTATTTCATATTACTTAAAAATTCCTTCGCATCTCGAGTTTTTGTGTAAAAATAATTCAATTAAAAGAAAAGTTTAAAAAAAATAGAAAAAATAGCAGTTCTATAAGCCATTGACGTATTTTACATCACTTTCAATTTGACCGAATTTCATCCCATTTAAAGAACCGTTCGGAAGGATTGACATTATCACAACAGGATATTCCTCAGCCGGTTTTAAAAACATCTGATGAGTAACGTCCTGACGTGTTGTAACTACTATTTCATAATTGTCATCTGTTTTTGTGAGGTCTCCATCCAAAAAGACCTCATTGAATGTTTGATTTAAAAGATAATCTGGAAACTCACAGTCAATCTCGAAATGCTCCAGCAAATCCTTAAGAATCATGGCACTCATTCCAAGCTAGGGAGATTTCCTTGATCTGACTCATATGAAGAACCTATAAGTTCACCTGAATCTTTGTCATATTGACGGAATCCACCATCTTTATAAGTCACTTCACGATAATATCCTTCGCCGTTTTGAGCATTGAATTTCACTTCTTCACTTACAATGTCACTATCTCCTGATTGTGAGCTGGAAGATGAATCTGAACTTTCAGAAGATGCAACACTACTTACTTTATCTTTTACCTTGCCAATAATATCTGAATTGCCATCGTTCATATTATCACCTAATTCATTCATGAAAGAATATGCTACAGCACCGCCAACAATCAGCAATGCTACAATAATCCCTAAAACGATTATGATAAAGCTTTTCATATTCTCACCTCTTTTAAGCTTTCAATTACAATTTGAAACAAGTCCTTAAAATACTTTTCTATTGAATTTATATATCACAAAAAATAAAATAAAATTATGGATATGAAAAACACCGCAATACTTCTCATGCTTTTATTATGTATTTTGGGTTTGATAGTTGGAGTCTATTATACTGATGCCAGCGAAGCCGATTTAAACACAGATGACTATAATGACATAATAATTGATGATGCAGAAGAAACAATCACCATTGACCTGTTGAACCACAACCCCAACAGTTTAAATCAAAAAATGCAGGATTTACTTTTCAATCTAAACTAAAGCCAACTCTGCAAAAATATTGGAGATATGGCTACTGTTACTTGTGAATGATTCAATATTTTGAGTATTTTCTATATCATCAATCAATACACAAATTACCGCATTTAGAGAAATTGATTTATCATCCACAGAAACTTCCATTTTGAAAAAGAAAATATTATTTAAACTTTCTTTTTAGATTGAATCTTTTAGAAGCGTCTAAAATCTCAAGTGATATCGGTGAATTGTTTACATCAAAATCAAGTAAAAGCCCATCATCCATTTACAATATTACACAATGATATCAATTTTACAAAATAAAATCAATGAAAAAAATAGAATGATTAGAAATTAATCCAATCAAATTTAAACTCTTTCTTCGGCATTATCCCAATTCTCATTTTTGGCAGGTAAAAGGGTGAATGCCAGACTGACACCCAACAACAGCAGGGCTGAGACTATGGTAAAGTTCAACTGATCAATGGTACTGTTGTTTATAACGTCAATCATTCCGCCAACCCAAATGATTGAAATGACGATTGGAAGAATGTATTTAACGATAAGCAGCCACCATTTGCCAAGCTTAATGGTTTTTGACCTTGCATTCAAGAAATCAATTAATTTATCAGCCTTAAATACCCAAGCAAATACGATACATTCAACTATAACACCAAACAGAAGTGCAATCTGGTTGATGAAAGTATCCACATAACCTAAAATCGAACCGCCATATGATGTTGCATAAACCATTGAGATTACAGCTCCGACAACGATTAGTATTGTCATGGTTCTTGACCTTGTAAGACCGAACTTGTTCTGGATTGAAAAGGACAACGGCTCGATTGTGGATAATATGCTTGTAAGACCTGCCAGATAAACTGTCAGGAAAAACAGAGGTCCCAAAACAACTGCCCATTGGCCAAGCACATTGAAAACTGTAGGATATGCTATGAAGACTAACCCAGTTCCTTGAGTGACAAGATCGGCCACTGCAGTTCCTGACTGAAGTGACATGTAACCCAAAATTGAAAATACCCCCAAAGCGGCAAAGTTTTCAAACAATGAGTTTGCAAGAGCGATTGAAATGGTGTTTGTAATCAAGTCCGCATCGTCTTTGGTGTAGCTTGCATATGTAAATGCTATTGACATTCCCAGACTCAAAGAGAATACGATTTGTCCGAAAGCAGCCATCCATATCTCAAAGTGAGTCAGCAAGGACCAGTCCGGGTTGAACAGTTGCGCCAAACCGATTGAAGCGCCCGGAAGTGTCAGTGAAAATCCGACAATGACAACCATGATGACAAACAATGCTGGAACCAACACCTTGGAAACCTTACCGAGACCCGCTTCAAGGTCCCTGTGAGAGATAAACCAGATGATTAGCCAACCGACAAGCATTGCAACGGCAATGACAGGTATGAAGTGGGTCAGGCCCATGTATGAATCTGAAGACTGAAGAAGTGTTGTGGTAAAATAGGCATTAGGATCTGCTCCCCAACCCTTAAAGAAACTCAAAATAATGTAAATTCCATCCCAACCCAGAATAGCTGAGTAATAAATCATAATCATAAAAACAGCCACCGGCAAAAGCCAGCCCAAATATTCAAATTTGGAGTCAATCTTATGGATTGCCTTTGCAAAAGAAGATTTGAAATCGTATCCGACGCCATACTCCAATATCAGAAACGGCATTCCCATAAGAAGAATTGCCACAATATAAGGGATGTAGAACGCTCCCCCACCGTTAGAGTACAGTACATAAGGATACCTCCAAATGTTTCCAAGTCCGACTGCAGAACCGATCATTGCCAGGATGAACGAAAGGTTGCTGCCCCATTCATTTTTATCTTCCATAATTTCCCTTTTTCCTATTAATTTTATGTCTTTAATGTTTGTCAATGAGACAATAAATAGGTTTAGATTAAAAATTAGTATGATCCGAAATCAATTTCATTTAAAATATGTGCAACACGGTCCTCTTCTGGAGGAAGTTGCATGTAATCACCATAAATAGGAGTCAATGTATTGTAATCATCATTAGGAATATTTCCTTCAATATCTTCAAATTTTGCTTTTTTTGGAGGTTTATAATCTGTTCTTAAAAATGTAACCCTTTCCATTAAAGTCAAATCAGTCACATACTTACCTTCATTAGATTCATATTTTGTGAAAAGTTTTAGCAGTTTCTTTTGAAAATGGTCTGGAGTCAAACCCAATAGATTCAAAAACTTATGTAATGAATTTAAAATAAAATTAACTGGTTTTGAATAATTATTAAAGGTCAATACTGAAATTGAGTGAAATCTTGCCATGAAATAACATCTTTGAATATAAAGCCATCTTTGAAACTTATTATTCGGGAGATTATCCAATATAAACAAATCAACATGAATTCCCAATTTAAAGGAAACCTGATTATCCCAGTATTCAGCCCAATACGTGTCATTCAAAGACATTCTGCCGAATTGAAAGAAGTATTCACTGTCATATCTTGAATCGAATATTGTGTATTTTTCATTAGGATTTTTTTCCATGACATTTAAAAACTTTTCATAATCTTCTCTAAATAAAATGACATCAACATCATCATCCCATGGAATGAATCCCTGATGTCTGATTGCACCTATTTGAGTTCCATAGATTAAATAATATTCTATGTTATTTTCATCACAGATTTCAGTAAAATCCTTTAGAATCATCAATTCAACATCTTTAATGTGCTGAAGTGTTTCTTCATTTTGATTACTTCCCATTATAATCTCCACTATAAAAAAAAATTATTTATGTCAAACTACATCTTAAAATTTCAATTTATGACAACTCAAAACGAGTTATCATAATATTTATTCAACTATAAAAAATTTATATTGAGTTTCTGTATGGTCACTTAAATCTTTAAAGATATCATCTGAAAAAATATTATCGCAATTTAATTTCTTGAAAACTTCAACATATTCGTTTTCTGTACGATAAATTGCGTTATAATCTGATTCCAAACCTTCTGAATAGAAATCTTTAAGAGTTAGTCTTGTTTCCAAACAGGAAATTGGTTCCATGGCAAATATTTTCATGTTTTCAGAGCCAATATTATTTACTTCTTCCATTACAGCCCCAATATCATTGTCATTGATGTACATTAAAAATCCGCTGAAAATAATCACATCAAAAGGTGGTTCAATTAACAATTCATCAACTTTAATGTCTGTAGCTGACATAACCTGAAATTTACAGTTATCATAATTTTGTGATTTATTTGCTATTTCAATTAAATCTTCTGAGAAATCCAATCCTAAAAATGATTCACATTTATCATGTAATGCTTCTGCCCAACGACCAATTCCACAACCGATTTCAATGACCTTCTTACCTTCAACACTAATATTTTCAAATAATAATTTTTTCTCTTCTTCATGCCTTTGTTCAGAGTTTTCCTTATCTTGAAATAAAAAAATTGACAAATCACTATCAAAATCTTTATTTACTCTTTTATTAAAGAAATCTTTCACTTTATCAGAATTAATATCTTCTTTATCACCATATAATCTAGACATAAAATTCACCTATTAAAATAATATTATTAATTTACTGCTAAAAAATATGAATTTAACATATATAAATAATTGTTGGATTACTTAATTAATATATGACAACCCCATTTTTTCTAAAAACTAATCAGGCAATCATCCAAAATATCAATGAAATCATTTATATCATTTAATATTTATTGATAATATCAAATTCATTATTTTCAAAATCTTCCATTATTTTACAAATTGCTTTTGAAACCTGATTTTCAACGTATGCATTATTCTTACCGAGTTCAATAGATTTTGCAAATGCTACAAGTTCATATCTTATCCCTTCACCATCCAATTGGTAAAAATACTTTTTATTATCCTCTTGATTTTCATATCTTAATTCAAAATAATCTGTTTTCCACCAAGGTGCCGGAACATAGGCATAACCTTCACTTCCAGAGATTATTAATTCACCCTCAGATTTGACACTATTTCCAACTTTAATTGATGCAACCGCATTTTCAAATTGGAAATCTATTTTTGTAAATAAATCAAAATTAGGTTTATCCTCTAAAATCAATGAACTAATTGTTTTGTTCTTATAATCTACACCCAAAATTTGGAATATTGGTAAAAGTGCTGTTGGTCCCCAAGAAGAAATACTATTCCAAGATTTGTCATCATATTCCCTTATACTTGTACAGGTTGCATCGACTGAATAGACATCACCAATATTGCCTTTTTTAATTAAAAGTAACAACCTATTGAATGCAGTTGAATAAGCAGTTTTAATCGAATCCATTAATATCAAATCATTTTCAGAAGCTAATTTTTCCAATTCAACATATTCATTTTTAGCTAAAGCTATTGGAGATTCGCATAAAACATGTTTTCCTTGATTTAAAGCCTTTTTAATTTGTGAATAATGTTTTGATGGATGAGATAAGATAAATACTGCATCAACAAGATTTAATAACTCATCATAATCATCAATTAAACTTAACTCTTCATTTTCATAACATTTTTTCTCTTTTTCATTATCAGTACATATTGCATTAACAGTAATTCCATTAACTAATTTAGATTCATCGAAAAACTTTTTAATTATATTGCCATTACCAACAAGGCCTAAATTAACGCTCCTATATTCAGATCGTATATCCGAACTTGATATTCCTTCAGTTCTAGGTAAATAAACTACATCACAGAATTCTTTAAGATAATCGAATTCACCAACCCAGTCTGATCCTATTGCAAATATGTCAACACCATATCTTTTTATATCATCAATTTTTTGACCTTCATATTCTTCAACAATTATCTCATCAGCAAGTCCAGTTGCCCTAACCGATTCAATCCTCTCCATTAAAGATTGCTTTACATTGATTTTACCTCTTTTTTTATCAAAATCATCTGTGGTAACACCAACAATTAAATAATCCCCCAAATTTTTTGCCCTTTCTAAAAGTCTTTGATGACCATAATGAAACAAGTCGTAAGTTCCATATGTAATTACTTTAATCATGAATAATTCCTCTTTTTTCTAAATCATTTAATGCATCAATAAGTTTATCATTATCCTGAATTGTTAAATATCCAATATGACCGACTCTAAACATATTATCAGCTAAATCGCCTCCATTTGGATTAACCCAAATATTATAGTCCAATTTTAATTTTTCAACAATTTCTAAAGCATTACTACAAAAAACTGCAGTAACTGAATTAGACAGAGATTCTGTTTTAATTTCAAATGGCAACTCAGAAATTCTTTTTCTAAAATCTTGCGCCAAGTTAGCAATTCTTTCAATTTCTGATTCAACACCACCTTGAGATTCAATTTCTTTTAATCTTTGATTAATTTGTAATAATATACTTACTGCGGGAGTGAAAGGAGTTTGACCTCTTTCAGCATTTTTTAACATATCTTTGATATCAAAATACATTGATTTAACATGATTATTTTCAACTCTTTTAAGCGCATTTTCTCCCAAAACAACAATAGAAACACCGGGTGGACAAGCTAATGCTTTTTGAGAACCCGTTATCACTACATCAATGTCCTGTTCAACCATATTTAAAGGATTAGCTAAAAATGAACTTATGGCATCAACAACTAAAAAAATGTTATTTTCTTTACAAAAATCACTGATTAAATCCAAATCATAATAAATTCCAGAACTTGTCTCACAGATATTAACTAAAAACCCAGTATAATCTTTATCCGAATATGAATCTAGAATTTCTTTTGTAATATTATGCCCAAAATCCAGTTGAATCTCTTCATTTGGAATATTATGAATCTCACATAAATCAACAAAACGTTGGCCAAAACCACCCCCATTAACAATGAGAACTTTATCTTGTTCATTAAATACATTCATAACAGTAGCTTCCATAGATGCCGTGCCAGATCCAGTAATAAATACAACTCTTGAATCATCACTAGCATATACAAACTCTTTCATCAATTCCTCATTTTCAAACATGACTTTTGAAAACTCATCATTTCTAAAATAAGGAGTCTGTTCACCCCCAATCTTTCGAACTGATGCACTACTCATTACAGGACCAACAGTGAAATTTAACATGAAAAAACATCCAAAATATACTTATTAAACAAAAAATTATATTATTTTATATAAATATAATTTAAAAAAAGAAATATTTAAAAATTTCCA
>NZ_JAUNXX010000100.1 GCF_030539555.1 Methanobrevibacter sp.
AAAAATTCAATCAACTGAAAACAAAACAGGAAATACTACAGGAATTATTTCAAAAGTTGAAGAAAATAGCACCCCTATTAAAAATGAAGAAAATAAATCAACAAATTTGATGAAACATTCCACTGGTATTGAATTGCCAATGCTAATAGTATTAATATTGGTTTTAGGTTGTGCCATAATAATCAAATACCGAAGAGATTAAATAATCTCTTCACCTTCTTATTATCCTTGGATTTGTTTGTGATAAATCAATTATCATGGATGCATGAGAAGATTTTAATTCGCCGACGTCAATAACCAAATCAACTTCACAATCCAGTTGTTCTAAAATCTCAGAAGGATTGGATAAAACTTCATCATCAGAAATGTTCGCACTGGTGGTGGTTATCGGGAATAAACTAGCCAACCTACGGGAAATGTCATTATTAGGAACTCTAACACCAACAAAAGCAGAACCACTAGTTACGGTCCTTGGAACAATACTCTCTTTCTTTAAAATAAATGTATAGGGACCTGGAAGATAATTATTAATTAGCTTCTTTTGCTCGTTTGAAACTTTTGCCACCAATCCAATGGATCTTATATCGCTAACAAGTATTGAAAGCGGTTTCAAATAACTTCTTTGTTTTATATCAAAAACCCTTTTAACTGCAGCATTATCAAATATGTTTGCACCCAACCCATAAACAGTGTCAGTTGGGTATAAAATAACACCTCCATTGGATAAAACATCAATAGCTTCACCAATTATTTTTTCATCTACAGCATCAATACTTGTTTTCAATATTTTCATTTTCCTTACCCAACAATTATATTAGATGAGATATTTAATATAAATTATGCTTCAATCACTAAGACCACTTTTAACAAAAATATTAAATCCTCTCGCTAGTAGATTAAACATTAATCCGAATATTATAACTGTAATATCTCCATTTGTTGCACTCCTTGCAGCATACGGATTTGCAAATCATATGCTGATATTGGCAACTCTTGCAATTCTGGCATCTGGATTTTTGGACGTTGTGGACGGTGCAGTTGCAAGATATCATAACAGGTCATCCAAATTTGGAGCATTCCTTGACTCAACCATGGACAGGTTTGCAGATGCAATAATCTACATCGGAATAATATTTGGAGGATACTGCGACTGGTTTGTTGGAGTCCTGGCAATTCATTCTGCAATCTGCGTAAGTTACGTAAGGGCAAGAGCAGAATCCCAGGGCGTTGACTGCAATATTGGAATAGCTGAAAGAGCCGTTCGAATGATTATTTTAATGATTGGAGCAGTAATAGGACATATTGCCGGAGACATTTACTTTACCTATATCATTTACATATTAGTGATTTTATCTTACTTTACTGTGGCTCAAAGAATATTACATGTTTGGAGGAGATTGAATGAGTGAACTTGAAAGTCCAGAAAAGATAGCCAAGGACATTGCGAAATTGGAAAGAAATTTAAATCAGGTAGCCGACATTACCTTTGAAGGAAAAGAAAAAGAAGTCTATGACAGAGCTATTGATTATTGGAACGATTCCAAATATTATCTTGAAAAAAAAGATATGAGGACTGCATTCGGTTGTATTGAATACAGTCACGGACTTTTAGATGCTTTAAGGATGATTCATGGAATCATCTAAACATCAATTTTACTATTTATTAACGATTCATCACCAGCAGAGATTATTTCACCATCCAAAACTTCGATAACCCTATCTGCAAGTTTCGCTACATCCATATCATGAGTAACAATTATCAAAGTTACATTTTTATCTTCATGCAAATCAATTAGTTGACGAAGGATCCTACTACTTGTTTTGGAATCAAGTGATCCTGTCGGTTCATCCGCCAATATTATCGAAGGGTTGTTTGCAAGTGCACGTGCAATAGCCACCCTTTGCCTTTCACCACCAGATAACTTATTGGGCATGATATCTGCCTTATCCTTAAGACCAACATCATCCAATAATTTCAATGCATGACTTTTCATCTCACTAGAAGACATTTTTTGAGTATACATCGGAATTTCAACATTTTCCCGGACAGATATATTTGGAATTAAATTATGCAGCTGGAAGATGAATCCAATTTTTTTACCTCTAAACTCATTCAAGTTTTTTGAAGTGCTTAAATCATGACCAGCAACTTCAATGCTTCCTGAATCGGGAACATCAAGTGCACCAAGCATGTTCAATAATGTTGATTTGCCTGATCCTGATGGACCGATAATAGATACGAATTCTCCATCCCCGATTGTGAGGTCCACTCCATTCAATGCTTTGATTTTACCATCTTCATAACTTTTGTATATATTTTTCATTTCTACAGCATTCATATTTTCACCTCACTCATACCTCAATGCTTCTGTTGGAGGCAGTTTTACCGCTTTGATTGCAGGATATAATCCTCCGATAATTCCAACGACGATTGCTATTGCAAATGCCTGGATGAATATTTTTGGAGTAAATAATGGAGAAATTCCAAATTGAGGACCTAAAAGTGAACAAGCTGCAAATCCAATTACCGAACCGATAATTGCAGAGACTATTGTTATTACTAATGATTCTCCAACAATCATTGTAAGAATCTTTCTATTAGACCAGCCGACAGCTTTTAGAACTCCAATTTCCCTTGTTCTTTCAAATACTGACATCAACATTGTGTTGATGATGCCCAATCCACCAACTACAATTGCTAAAAGTGAAATTGCCCATGATGATGCCTCAAGCATGCTGAGCATATTGCCCATCTGTTCCATTTCCATAACAGAAGTGATTGTTGATATGTTATCTCCGTATTTTGCATCAATTCTATCGGCTACAGCCTGTGCATCCTCACCCTTTTTAACTTTAACATAAATATTTGAAATTGAATCCTCATCATCCATCAAATCTCCAACTTTTGAAATTGATGTGAATACACCACCAGCCATATTTGAATCTCCTGTTTCATAAATTCCAACCACTTCAAAGTCTTCACCATCTATTGTTATATTATCCCCTACAGAGTAATTGTTATCATCGGCATATATCTCACCCAAAATTGCCTCGGATTCATTATCTCTGAACAATTTACCTTCCTTCATAGAAATGTCTGCCAAAGCAGTACCGTTAGGATCGATACCAATCAATGTATTCATATAATCATCACCAACCGATGTCAGAACAACGTAAATAGGATAAGCCTCATCCACACCTTCAACGCTTGCTATCTTATCTGTCCAATTTGCATCGATTGTATTAGTTCCATATGCAGAATCTCCTGTTTCCTTTCCCGAAATCGAGAAATCAGCACCTCCTGCATGTATTGTGTCTTCAAAAGTATTTATCAGACCCTCTGTGATTCCACCAAGAGCAACTATAACAATTATTCCAATTGCAATACCTACGATTGCTAAAATTGCACTAGTTCTTCTCCTAAATGGATTTTTAAGAATGAATTTTAAAAATGACATAATACTAAATAGTAAAGTAATATATAAATAACTAATTATATTATAGACCAAGATGCAAAAATCGGGTGATGAAATGCATAAGAGAGCACTTTTAGAAAATATTGATAAAATCCACACAACTGAAATGGGAATCGGAAGAATACAAAAGAACTTGGAAATTAATGTGGAACCTGTAAGTTATTGCATTTCCAAATTAAAACAAGACAATTCAGTTGTTGGAAAAAAAGGTAAAAATTATTATGTTGAAGTTGATGACTGCATAATCACAATCAATTCCAGCAGTTTTACAATAATAACTGCCCACAAAAAGTAAATCTAAAAAAAAGTAAAAAAGTAAGAGATTATAAATCTCTTTTAAATTTATTCCATATCTTCAAATCTTGATTCTAATTTTTTCATTACACCAGGAAGTGAAGTGTATTCCATTTCTTCAGCAGGTAATCTGTGAGGTTCGAATGGACCGTGTCTTC
>NZ_JAUNXX010000101.1 GCF_030539555.1 Methanobrevibacter sp.
TGCTAATCCGATGGTCTTATGACCTCCGGGGTTCAAATCCCCGTCCCGGCGTTTTAATCATTATTTGTCAATTTCTTGGTCATGGTTGTATTGTAATCCTATTGGACAGGCGTGTACCATTGCATATTTTATTTCAGGTATCTCTTCAGTAATGTTATCTTGAATAACATGTATGATTTTATGAACTTCGTTTAAACTCATGTCTCCATCAAGTTCAATGTGTAAGGATACTGTTGCATAGGAACCGAGGTAATCTACTTTAATGTCATGTGCATTTTGAGCTTTAGGAGTAGTATTATTTGCAACTTTTTTTATGTTATCTATTAGTTCATCTGATGGAACTTTTCCCATTATGTTGTCTATATTTTCTTTTCCTATGTCATATGCTGTTTTTAAAATTAAAATCCCAATAATTAACGCTACAATTGGGTCAAGAATAGGATAACCAAAATTTGATGCAATGACTCCTATTAAAACAGCAATTGATGAAAATATGTCTGTTTTTTGATGTTTTCCATCTGCAACGATGGCGGGGCTTTTAATTTGTTTTCCGATATTTATGATATACTCACTAACAGCGTAGTTGATGATTATTCCGAAAATTGCCATTATTGCGGCAATCGTTTCGGGCACTGCAATTGATGAAGGATTAATTAATTTATCAAATGCTCCACTTATGATTTCGTATGCAACCATTGTTAAAAACACTACTATTATTAATCCGCTTATGGCTTCTGCACGGCCATGGCCTATGGGATGTTCTTTATCGGCGGGCTTTTGACCTATTCTGAATCCGGCATATGCTATAATGGAGGTCATCACATCGGATAATGTATGTGCCCCTTCAGAGATTAAAGCATAACTTCCAGAGATTATACCAACTGCAATGTTGAACACTGTTAAAAAGCAGTTAGCAACAATTGCTATTGTGGCAGCTTTTTTTCCAGCATTGCTTCTAAATTCATCCATTCACTACACGCTCTTCTAAAATGTTCATGGCTTTTTCAATATTTTCATAGGAATTTGCATAAGACATTCTAACATGTCCGTTCCCGTTTGATCCGAATGCAGCTCCCGATACTGTTACTACTCCTGCATCTGCTGCCTTTTTGACGAAGTTTTCATCGTCAATTTTTGGAAATACATAAAATGCCCCTTCAACATTCACTGTTTCATATCCCATTTCATTTAATCTTGAAACAATTAGGTCACGTCTTCTTTTAAATTCACTCACCATTTTATGAACTTCATCTTGAGGGCCGGTTAATGCTTCATATGCTCCTTTTTGTGCTGTGGAATTGGCACAGGCTATGCTGTTTTGATGTATCTTAAATAACTCTTCACAATATGTTTCATTTGATGTTAAATAGCCTATTCTTAATCCAGTCATTGCATATGTTTTTGAAAATCCGTTTATTGTAATAACATTGTCGCTATATTTTGCAGGGGAGTAATGTTTTTTATCGTATATTATTTTTTCATATATTTCATCGGAAATAATTAGGAAATCATGGTCCATTGATAAGTCAGCAATTGCTTTTATGTCTTCTTTTTCCATTACCGCACCGGTCGGATTTGATGGTGAATTTAAGATTATTGCTTTTGTTTTATCAGTGATTTTTTCTAAGACATCATCCGCCTTTAATTTAAATTCATTTTCCATTTTACAATCAACAGGCACGATATTTCCACCCGCTAAGTTAATACATGATTCATATAATAAAAAACTTGGATCAGGTAAAATTATTTCATCGCCAGGTTCCATAAATGCCTGTGCGCTTATGTATAATGCTTCACTGGCGCCAACTGTAACGATGATATTTTCAGCATTGGTGTTAATTCCATTATCTTTTTTAAATTTTTTAGCTATTTCTTCCCTTAATTCAACATATCCCTTGTTTGGAGTGTAATGTGTATCATCATCATCAATTGATTTTTTCATGGCATCTTTAATGTTTTGAGGCACATTGAAATCAGGTTCTCCAATTCCTAAGTTTATTGCACCCGGTTTTGTTGCTTCAAACATTTTTCTTATTTGTGACAATTCAATCGAATTTGTTCTTCTTGCTGGATTAATCATAAATTTTACCTCACTTATTATATTATATATTATTATAGTAATTTTATTTTTTTCTAGTAATTATTTTTCACATGCTCCACAATTATAGCATTCAGATGTTGCGCACCATGGGGTTTGTTTTAAATTATTTAACCTGGAATGTTCTATTTTTAAAAATCTTTTTTCCACACTCACATTAATATTGTCCCAAGGCAATTCGTCATCAATATTATAATTCGGAAGTATTTCTTTCCATTCTTTCAATGTTGGGGTTTTTGTTAGGGATTTTTCAATAATTGCACCAACATCCCTATTTCCACAAGATAATATATACTGAATCATACTTTTTTTAGGACTTTCGCATTTAATGTTATATTTTTTCATTTCTTTTTTCAGATATCTGGTTTTATTCTTAATGTCCTTAAAATCATATGGCTCCCATTGCATTGGAGTGTGCGGTTTTGGAATTAATGGATTTACACTAAATTTTACATTTTTAATATTATAATGCATGTTGGCTATCTTTTTCATATACTCTGCAAGTTCTTCAATATCCTCTTTACTTTCGCCAGGTATTCCAATCAAAAAATATAATTTAATTTTAAAATCCAAATCAACTGCATTCTTTATTACTGTAAAAATAGTTTCATCCAGTATATCCTTATTTATCACTTTTCTTAATCTAGTGATTGATTCGGGTGCAAGAGTTATAGTTTTAAGTCCACTTCTTTTTAGTGTTTCTAAAGTTTCTTTGGTGATTGATTCGATTCTTAGTGAGGGTGTTGAAATCTGAAAACCTTCTTTTTCAAGGCCATGGATAAGATTTTCTAAATTACTGTAATCGGATACTGCAGCACCAATTAATGTAACTTTATTCAATCCGGTATTTTCCCTATTTTTCATTGCAATGTCAATTAGTTTTTCACAATCAGTTTCCCTGGCGGGTCTGTAGAGATAACCGGCCATGCAAAATCTACAACCTCTCATGCATCCTCTTGAAACATTCAACATTATGGTATTATTGAAAATAGTCTGAAAATCCTTATCATCACTTTTACTAATTACCGGTTCTGTAATGTGATAAGCACAGTCCATGTTATCTATTAATGCTATTTCTGTTTTGTTTTCATATTTGGGGACATATATTCCCCGGATGTCTAAAAATTTTTTTAAATCTTTATCTGGGCTTTTAATGTATGTGTCTAAGAACTTATCTAAAACATCCTCTCCCTCACCAATTATAAATAGATCAATGTAATCTGATAAGGGCATGGGATTTGCAGTTGCGCAGGGGCCTCCTGCTATGATTAATGGATGGTTTTCATCACGTTCTTCTCGTTTAAGAGGTATTTCAGCATTTTTCAACATTTCGAGGACATTAAAATAATCTTCTTCAAATTGTAGTGTGAAACTTATTATGTCAAGATATCTCATTGGAGTATTTGATTCGATTGTTTTTATATCAGGATATATTATTCTTTCACACCAAGTGTCCTGCCGGTCATTTAAATGATTATACAGTATATTATAACCTAAAGATGACATTGCGGTTCTATAAACATTTGGATAGGTTAATCCAAAGCGGATATCAATAGTTTTGTGATTTTTTTGAAAGGAATTTTTTTCAAATATCATATAATCATCTTTAATTTTTAACTCTTTCATTTAAATTCTTTATTTTTAATACAATTATTTTAAATTAATTCATTTTTCATAAATCCGACAATAATTGGCTGATTTTTTTTATAAAACTCCAAAATATATTAATTTTTACTATAAAAAATCTTTAAATCAAAATTTCATCTTTGATGTTATCGCTTTTAATTTAATTTAAATTCAAGCT
>NZ_JAUNXX010000022.1 GCF_030539555.1 Methanobrevibacter sp.
TAGGGGCAAAAGCTAAAGGATTTGTACATTCAAGTTATAAATCCGGTCTTGACCCTATTGAGTTCTTCTTCCACGCAATGGGAGGAAGAGAAGGTCTTGTAGATACAGCGATTCGTACCGCACAATCCGGTTACATGCAAAGAAGACTCGTAAACGCTCTGCAGGATTTACAGGTCAAGCAATCCGGACTTGTTACAGACAACCAGGGTAATGTTATCCAAACCATGTTTGGTGAAGACGGAGTTGATCCGGCAAAATCTGACTTTGGTAAACCGGCTGACTTGAACAAACTTATTGACGAAATCAGAATGGAAAGTGGAGTAGAAGGTAAGTAGGTGTAACTATGGATGATATTATAATTAAGGTAAATGATACTATTGCAGAAATTAATGATAGTGAAAATCTAAACATAGCTTTTCCAGATAGTTATATCGAAGATTTAGCCAAAGCTTATATTCAAAAGGATTTAACTGATGACGAATTAAGAAAACTCATTATTAAGCTTAAAAATGCCTATGACCGAGCTCATGTTGAAGCTGGAGAGGCTGTTGGAACAGTAGCTGCTCAATCTGTAGGTGAACCGGGTACTCAGATGACTATGCGTACTTTTCACTATGCAGGGGTAACTGAGCTGAACGTAACATTAGGTCTTCCAAGACTTATTGAAATTGTTGATGCAAGAAAAGAGATTGCTACTCCAACTATGGATATTTATTTTGATGAAGAAAGACGTGATGATGAAGAGTTTGTTAGAACTTTGGCCAACAAGATTGGTAAAAGTACAATAAACGATATTCTTTCCGATTTCAATTTAAATTATGGTACTATGGAAGTTGAAGCAATTTTAGATAGTAAAAAGATTGAGGAAAAAAGACTTGATCGTGAGGAAATCAATGCTATCATTGAAAAAACTTTCAAGAAAGCTGTAATTAATAATGATGAAATTGTTATTCCATCAGGAAAATCCGATAAACCGGACTCCAAATTTGAAATCAGGGAACTTCGTCTCTTGGCAGACAAAGTTCGTGATTTGCAGATTAGTGGTATAAAAGGTATTGGAAAAGTTATTATTCGTCGTGATGATGAATGGATTATCCATACCGAAGGATCCAACCTAAAAGAAATTCTTGACATGGAAGGTATTGACAATGTAAGAACTACCACTAACAATATCCATGAAATTGGTGAGGTTTTAGGAATCGAAGCAGCTCGTCAATCTATTATTAACGAAGCTCAAAATACTCTTTCAGAACAGGGTCTTAGTGTAGACGTAAGACATATTATGTTAGTTGCAGATATCATGACTTCAGAAGGTGTTGTCAAATCCATTGGAAGACATGGTATCAGTGGTGAAAAATCAAGTGTTTTAGCTCGTGCAGCTTTTGAAGAGACTGGTAAACATTTACTTCGTGCAAGTATACGTGGTGAAGTGGATGATTTAACAGGTATCATCGAAAATATTATTATTGGACAACCAATACCTCTTGGTACCGGTTCTGTCGGTGTCAAAATGGATTATAAAAATGAATAGGAGGCTAGATGATGGACGTAGATAGAGGAATCAGGGTAGCTGTCGACACTGGTGATGTGACATTAGGCTCTGAAAAATCAATTCAATCTTTAAAATTAGGAAAAGGCCAACTCGTTGTTGTTGCGGCCAACGCTCCTAAAGAAATTCTTGAAGATGTTGAATATTATGCAAATCTTTCCGAAATTCCATCCTTTGTATATGATGGAACTAGTGTAGATTTGGGTTCTGTTTGTGGTAAACCTTTCACTGTTGCTACATTAATCGTAAACGATCCAGGAGATTCTACAATATTAGACGATTTGAGGTAGATTTAAGTGTCTATTAAATTTAGTGCAAATGAAATTAGATACATAGCTCTTTTCGAAAATATGACTGGAGCAATGGTTAAGGATTGCATTATCGATGATGAACATGGAAAAGTTACTTTCGTTGTTAAGAATGGTGACATGGGACTTGCTATTGGTAAAGGAGGAAGTTCTGTATCTAAAGTTCAAAGGGCAGTGGATAAAGGTGTTGAAATCATTGAATTGGATGATGATCCGATACAATTCATTAAGAACGTTTTATCTCCTGCGAAGGTACAATCTGTTAAAGTAAGTCAAAAGCAGTCAGGCGAAAAAATAGCTACTGTCACAGCTGACAATACTAACAAGCGTATTGCAATCGGTAAAAACGGAATTAATATTGAAAGAGCTAAATTATTAGCGAATAGACAACATAATATCGACAATATTATTTTAAAATAGCTTTCGGGCTATTTTATTTTAATTTATTTTTTTTTAAAAATCTTTTTTTATTTGGTTTTTATATATACTAAATACATACCTTTATAAAGGTTGAAATACATATTCTATCATAAGATATCTGCACTGGTTATAACATGACTATGTGTGCTTTTTGTCATTGTTTTTACTATTATTATCAAGATATCTTCTTTTTAGATAATTATTTTATCTAATTATTAATTATTACTGATTTATATCTTTGAATTTAGATTGTACTATAGATTATAGTATAAATCGCAGCGGTGGATTCTTAGATATGCTTTTTAACAAAAAATTCGAGGAAAAAATTATGCCAGGACTTTTTGCTGCAAAAAAACTTAAAAAAAATAGACAAAATTTTAAGTGGAAAGATGTAGATTACAAAAGGAGAGCTTTAAGGTTAGATGTTAAAGCAGACCCTCTTGAAGGGGCTCCTCAAGCTAGAGGAATCGTAATCGAAAAAGTAGGGATAGAAGCAAAACAACCTAACTCTGCTATCCGTAAATGTGTTCGTGTTCAATTGATTAAAAACGGTAAACAATTAACTGCTTTCGCACCAGGTGACGGAGCTATCGGATTTATCGATGAGCACGATGAAGTGATGATTGAAGGAATCGGTGGACCGTCCGGAAGATCCATGGGGGATATTCCTGGAGTTCGTTGGAAAGTTTCCAAAGTTAACAATGTAGCTTTATCAGAAATGGTAAGTGGAAAAATAGAAAAACCTGTAAGATAAGGTGGTTAAGTTTATGAGTAAATTATTTGGTAAATGGGATCTCGATGAAGTAAAAGTTGAGGACTTAGGTTTAGTAAAATATATCTGCTTAGACGAAACTTTAGTTCCACATACTTCTGGTAGACATGTAAAAAGACAATTCGCAAAATCTAAAGTATCTATTGTTGAAAGATTAATGAACAAAGTTATGAGAACCCATCTCAACTCCGGTAAAAAGAACAAAGCTTACAACATTGTAAAAGATGCATTAGAAATTATTCACAGAAGAACTAAAAAGAATCCTGTTCAAGTTTTAGTTACTGCAGTCGAAAACACTGCACCTCGTGAAGAAACTACTCGTATTAAGTATGGTGGTATCGGATACCAGGTTGCTGTAGATATCTCACCACAAAGAAGAGTTGACCTTTCATTAGGATTCTTAACAAGAGGTACATTACAGTCTTCATTCAAAAACAGAAAATCTGTTGCTGAATGTTTAGCTGATGAATTAATTCTTGCTTCAGAAGAAGATTCAAGAAGTTTCGCTTTACAAAAAGCTGAAGAGAAAGAAAGAGTTGCTAAAGCAGCACACTAATCGTATAATGCTTATATAGGTGGTTATTTTGAGTAGAAGAGACAAAATGATTGCAAAAATCAAAGAATTAATGTATGAACCAAATCAAATCAGAAATATTGGTATCTGTGCTCACATCGATCACGGTAAAACCACTTTATCTGATAACTTGCTTGCAGGTGCCGGAATGATTTCCGAAGAGCTTGCAGGTGATCAAAGATTCTTAGATTTTGATGAACAGGAACAAGCACGTGGTATCACTATCGATGCTGCAAACGTATCCATGGTACACGATTACCAAGATAAGGAATATTTAATCAACTTAATCGATACACCAGGGCACGTTGACTTTGGTGGGGACGTAACTCGTGCTATGAGAGCTGTAGATGGTGCTGTAGTTGTAGTTTGTGCTGTAGAAGGTATCATGCCTCAAACCGAAACCGTATTCAGACAAGCTTTAAAAGAAAACGTAAAACCAGTTTTATTCATTAACAAAGTTGACAGATTAATCAACGAGTTAAAATTAGAACCTGAAGAATTACAAAACAGATTCTTAAAAATCTTCATGGAAGCTAACAAATTAATCAAAAACATGGCTCCTGAAGACAAAAAAGACGAATGGAAATTAGACTTCACTGACGGTAGTGTAGCTTTCGGTTCAGCATATCACAATTGGGCAATCAACGTCCCAACCATGCAGGAAACCGGAATCAATTTCAAAGATATCATAGATTACTGTAATGCTGAAAATGAAAAAGAGTTAGCACAAAAAGTACCTTTATCCGATGTATTGCTTGGTATGGTAGTTGAACACTTGCCTTCTCCTAAAGAGGCACAAGTTTACAGAGTACCTAACATCTGGGATGGAGACATTGAATCTCCTGCTGGTAAAGGTATGATTGAAACTTCACCTGACGGACCTTTAGCTGTAATGGTTACCAACGTATCTGTTGACAAACATGCCGGTGAAATCGCAACCGGTAGGGTATACGGTGGAGCTATTCAAAAAGGTACTGAAGTTTACATGGTAGGTTCCCACGGTAAATCCAGAGTACAGCAAGTAGGTGTGTACTTCGGTCCTGAAAGAGTTAACACAGATAAAGTGCCTGCTGGTAACATTGTATACATTGCCGGTGCAAAAGGCGCTATCGCTGGTGAAACTTTATGTTCTCCTGAAGACAAAATCAAAGAGTTCGAAGGATTAGAACACATTTCAGAACCTGTAGTTACAGTAGCTGTAGAAGCTAAAAATACTAAAGATTTACCAAAATTGATTGAAGTTTTAAGACAAACCGGTAAGGAAGACCCTACAGTTAAAATTGATATTAATGAAGAAACTGGTGAACACTTAGTATCAGGTATGGGTGAACTTCACTTGGAAGTTATCGGTTACAGAATCAAAGATAAAGGTGTAGACATCACAACTTCCGAACCTATTGTTGTATACAGGGAAACTGTAAGAAAACTCTCTCCACAAGTTGAAGGTAAATCTCCTAACAAACACAACAGATTCTACATTACTGTTGAACCTATTGAACCTGAGCTTTTCGATGCAATCCAGGAAGGAGACATTAAAGAAGGCAGAGTAAAAGGTAAAGAATCTGCCGCTGACTTCATGGAACATGGTTTGGATAAAGATGAAGCTAGAAGAGTATGGGCTGTTCACAACAGAAGCATCTTCCTTAACATGACTCGTGGTATTCAATACTTGGACGAAGTAAAAGAACTTTTACTTGAAGGATTCGAATCCGCATTGGAAAACGGTCCTTTAGGAAACGAAATTTCCATGGGATTAAAATTCAAGCTCCACGATGCAAAACTTCACGAAGACGCAGTTCACAGAGGACCTGCTCAAGTATTGCCTGCAATCAGAAACGCAATCTTAGGTTCCATGATGCTTGCAGAACCTGCATTACTTGAACCAATGCAAAAAGTAGTTATTGATACTCCTAACGATTATATGGGTGCATGTACTCGTGAGATTCAAAACAGAAGAGGCCAAATCGTAAATATGGGTCAAGGAACTGGAGATATGGCTAAAATTGAATCCAAAGTACCTGTAGCTGAAATGTTCGGTTTCGCTGGTGACATCAGATCCGCTGCAGAAGGTAGATGTTTATGGTCTACTGAAATCGCAGGATTTGAACCTCTCCCACGTGAGATGCAAAATCAGATCGTAAGAGAAATCAGACAAAGAAAAGGATTATCTGCAGAACCATTCCCTGCAAGCCACTACTTAGGTGATTTATAAAATTAAAATTAATTTTTTAATTTTTTATATTTTTTATTAAACTTTATGAAAAAACATTATCTATTTATATGTGGAAGTATAAAATTAAATTTAAGCTATCATTTAAGCTTATAGATATTGTTTGTTAATATTATAAAAGAGGTTATATAATGGCAAAAGAAAAAGAACATATTAACTTAGCATTTATTGGACACGTTGACCACGGAAAATCCACTTTAGTTGGACACTTATTATTAAAAGCTGGTGCAATCGCTGAACAACAATTAGATGACGGAGAAAACAAATTCAGATTTGTTATGGACAAATTAGGAGAAGAAAGAGAAAGAGGAGTAACTATCGATTTAGCTCACCAAAAATTCTCCACCAAAAAATACGACTACACTGTTGTAGACTGTCCTGGACACAGAGACTTCGTTAAAAACATGATTACTGGTGCATCTCAAGCTGACGCAGCTGTATTAGTAGTAGCTGCTAACGACGGTGTAATGCCTCAAACCAAAGAACACTTGTTCTTATCCATGACTTTAGGTATTAAACAATTAATCATTGCTGTTAACAAAATGGATATGGAAAACTACAGCGAAGACAGATTCAATGAAGTAAAAGAAGAAGTAAGTGTTTTACTCAAATCTATCGGTAGAAACCCTGCTGATGTACCTTTCATCCCTATGTCTGCATTTGAAGGAGACAACATTAAAGATAAAAGTGACAACATGCCTTGGTACAAAGGCGACGCTCTCATGACCGAGTTAGACAAATTAACTCCTCCTGAAAAACCTGTAGACTTACCATTAAGAATTCCTATTCAAGACGTCTACTCCATTACAGGTGTAGGTACCGTACCTGTAGGAAGAGTAGAAACTGGTGTTATGAAAAAAGGTGAAAACGTTATCTTCGAACCTGCTGGAGCTTCCGGTGAAGTTAAATCCATCGAAATGCACCACGAAGTATTCGAAATTGCTGAACCTGGTGACAACATTGGTTTCAACGTAAGAGGTGTAGGTAAAAACGATATCAGAAGAGGAGACGTAGCTGGACACACTTCCGATGCTCCTACCGTAGCTAAAGAATTTACTGCACAAGTTGTTGTATTACAACACCCTGGTGTAATCACCGTTGGATACACTCCTGTATTCCACTGTCACACTTCCCAAACTGCATGTACTTTCTTAGAATTAACTTCCAAACTTGACCCTGCTACTGGTCAACCTTTACCTGACAAACCAGATTTCATCAAAACTGGTGACGCAGCTATCGTACAAATCAAACCTACAAAACCTATGGTTATGGAAGAAGCTAAAAACATTCCTCCAATGGGTAGATTTGCTATCAGAGATATGGGTCAAACTGTTGCTGCAGGTTTATGTCTTAAAGTTACCCCAGCAAAATAAGTTTGTAAACAATAATTAGAAAGTATTCCATACTTTCTTTTCTTTTTGTTTTTTTGGAGGAAAATTAAATGAATCAAGCAAGAATTAAGCTTACAGGAACTGATCCAGAAAAATTAGCATATGTTTGTGATCAACTCAAAAAAATTGCTGAAAGAACTGGTGTTGACTTATCTGGTCCTATTCCATTACCAACTAAAAAGCTGGTTGTTCCTACAAGAAAATCTCCTGACGGAGAAGGTAAGGCTTCTTGGGAAAAATGGGAACTCAGAATTCATAAACGTTTAATCGGTATTGGAGCTGATGAACGTGCTATGAGACAAGTTATGAAAGTTAACGTTCCTGATAATGTAAGTATTGAAATTGAACTTAAAGGATAAATATTTAGATTCCTTTTTCTAAATATTCCTTTTCACATGCCGAGATAGTCTAGTCTGGTAAGGCGCAGGACTTGAAATCCTGTGAGGTTTCCCTCGCCTGGGTTCAAATCCCAGTCTCGGCGTTAAATTTATTTTTAAAAAAAGTCTTTTAACTTAATGTCTAATTCATCTAAATTAGATACTATACTATTTTTATCCAATTCTTCTATTTTAGGTCTTTGAATCATTATGACTGCAATATCCTTTTCATTGGCAGCATTTATTTTATCGATTACGCCACCTATTTCGCCGCTTTCTTTTGTTATCATTACTGACGCGTCATATTTTTCGATTAATTCGATATTTTCAGCAGTGCTTGCGGCTCCTTTCATTTCTATGATGTGGCTTGGGTCAACATTCAGTTTTTCGCATTTTTCAAGTGAGCTTGCAGCCTTCAGTATTCTAGGATAAAATCTGTCCGGTGAAACGTGGCTGAGTATTTCTTCCATGGTGTTGGCTCCTGCAAAATGCAGCACGTTTCCTTTAATGAATTCTGATTCAATCAGTTTTCCTGCCTCGCTGAATGAATTTACATAATGGATGCGTGATGTGTCAATGCCTTTCAGGTTGGTGGAGGGTCTTTCAAAGCGGATATATGGTATTTTTAACTGTTGGGATACGCCAATGGCTGTTCGGGTGATGTGGGATGCGAAGGGATGTGTCGCATCTATGATTAGATCATAATCTGTGCCGCTTAGAATTTCGATTATGTCCTCTTTTGGAAGGGGTCTTGCAATTGTCCTGTCGCTTCCACCATCACGGGCAAGTTTTGCACCGTATTCGGTTGTGGTTGTTGTCAGAATGCATGCATCATAATTTTTTTTGATGTGTCCTATGATGTTTATGGAGTCTTTTGTACCGCCCAATAGAAATATCTTCATTTTATCACTTTATTCATTATTTTATCTGAAATTATAATTGTCAATGCCACAGCTGTAATCATCAACCAATCAGTCAAGCCAATTGAGGTTGTTCTGAATATTGTCTGGAGCTGTGGAATGTATATGATTAATGTCTGAAGTATGAATGACAGCAGAATTCCCAAATACAGGTATTTGCTTGACTTTTCCGAATTGGCCCTGGCATTCAGTGCGTTGAACAGCTGATACATTACAAACAATGTAAATGCTATTGTCATTGCTTTTTTCGAATTAACATTGATGCTCAATTCGTATAGATAAACGCAGATTGTTCCGGCGGCCATCACCATGCCTGTAAAAAATATTTTAAGCAGGGTGTCCTTGGTTAGGATGTCTCCAGTTTCGGGAGGGCGTTGCATGATGTCTTTTTCAGCACCTTCGATTCCTAAGGTCTGCGCCGGAGGCCCGTCCATTACAATGTTCAGCCACAGCAGCTGCACAGGATTGAAGGGTATCGGAAGTGAAAGTAGGGATGTTCCGACAATCGTCAATATCGCACCAACGTTTGTGGATATCTGGAATTTGACGAATCTTTTAATGTTGTCATAGATTTTCCTTCCCTCTTCAATGGCTTTGACTATGGTCTTGAAGTCATTGTCCTGCAGAATCATGTCTGAAGATTCTTTTGCAACATCGGTTCCGTTTCCCATTGCAACTCCTATTGAAGCTTTTTTAAGTGCCGGTGCATCGTTTACTCCGTCACCGGTCATTGCAACAACATTGTCCAGTTTTTTAAGGGTTTCGACAATTCTCATTTTCTGCTTTGGTTTTACTCTTGCATAAACCTGAATGTCCTGTGCTGCCTTCAGGTATTCATCGTCACTTAGGCTTTCCAGCTGTTTGCCTGTTATTGTGCGTCCTGTTGTGAGGATGCCCAGGTCCTTTGCAATTGCACAGGCTGTTTTTTCATGGTCTCCTGTAATCATGATCACGTCAATTCCGGCGTTGATGCAGTCTTTGACTGCTTTTTTTGCGCTTTTTCTTGGGGGGTCAATCAGACCAAGCAGCCCTGTAAATATCAGATCTTTTTCCCATTCGTTTTCATCTTCGATTTTGTATGCAAAGCCGATTACCCTCAGTGCATTGCCACTCATTTCGTCAATCTTTTTCAGCACAGTTTCCTTGATTTTATCATCAATTATTTTAATAGTTCCATTTTCATCTATGTATTTGCACATATCAATAATGATTTCTGGCGCACCTTTTGTTAAAACGATATTATTTTCACTGTCCAGTCTATGTATAGTAGTCATCATTTTACGATTGCTGTCAAGAGGGATTTCACCGATTCTCGGATAGTCCGCATCAAAACCCTTTGCAAATTTTAGAATGGCACCATCGGTCTGATCTCCGATTATTTCTCCATTGTTAATGACTGCATTATTGCATAATTTTGAAATGAGTATGGTTTTATCTTTGTTTGTGTAAAAACTGTCAACCACGGTCATCTTATTTTCGGTTAATGTCCCTGTCTTGTCACTGCAGATTATTGTGCATGAGCCGAGTGTTTCAACAGACAATAGCTTTTTCACGACTGCATTGGATTTTGCCATCTCCTGCATTCCTAAAGCCAATGTCAATGTCAGTACTGCAGGAAGACCTTCGGGAATTGCAGCAACAGCAAGTGAAACCGCACTCATAAAGGTTTCAACAAGTGAGGTGTTCTGCATCAGTTCCAAGAAAAAAACGGCTACGCATACAAAGATGGCTATTGCCGAGAGTATTTTTCCCAGCTTTCCGACTTTCTTTTTAAGGGGAGTCTCATCGCTTTCCTCCTGAATGATTCCTGCAATCTCTCCAATTTCCGTGTTCATCCCGACCTTTTCAACAACCGCCACGGCATTGCCGGAAAGTATATTGGAGTCCATATAAAGCTCATCGCCATCTTCCTTTTTTATGCTTTCGGATTCGCCGGTCAGATGGGATTCGTCACAGTTCAAGTCATTTGTCTGAATCGCAATCAGGTCTGCAGGTACCTTAAAGCCCTCTTCAAGAATCACGATATCTCCAACTGTCAAAAATCTGGAGTCTATCTCTTTAATTTCATTGTTCCTTCTGACGGTGGCCTTTTTGACCATCATACCTTTAAGGCTTTCAACAGCCTTCTGTGATCGGTATTCCTGAATGAAACCCAAAATGGTATTCAGCAGGACTGCAAGCAGTATAACTCCCGCATCGATTACGTCTCCAATGGCATATGCCGCAATGGCTGCAACCAGAAGAAGACCTATCAGGACATCCGCAAATTGCGACAGAAATAACATGTATGCAGGAGTGGCCTTTTTTTCATCAAGTTCATTCAACCCATAGGTTTTTTGCCTTTCAAGGGCTTCAACATCACTCAAACCCTCGGGAGATGTTTTGTATTCGGATAGTATGTCACTCATCTCATCACCTTAAAATGTAAAAACTCGCTTTTTTAAAATTTTTTAATTGCATTTTCACTCTACCAGTATTTAAATCTTCCCCCGTAAGCGGTTTGATAATAAGCATGGCATTCACTTTTTGAGCCAGTTTCACAAGATGGGGCTGAAGTTCACCGGGAGGCCTTATTGAATAGATTATGTCCACTCCATCATACAGATTGAGATTGGGGTTGGTGATGTCGTCTTTAATGACGCTTTCATCTGCCGGTGCGATATCCGTTTTAATGAGTGTGATGTTTTCTTTTTTGCCCAGCATTTCTGATATCATATCGAACTTTCCAACTGCGATTTCCGCAATCCTGACCTGACGGTCTCCAACTTCTTCCAGAATGTATTGCCCAAAATCTTGCCACATTTTTTTACTCCTTGAATTTAATTTTGTCCAATACAAAATATTAAATATATTGTTTTGTATAATATTTTTTAGTATGAAAGTTAGAAAGTTTGTTCCAAAAGATTTAAAAAGAGTTTTTGAAATAGAAAACATGTCATTTGACCAATCATATGGAATAAACATGTTTCAGCAGTTATATGAAATGGGCATAGGTTTTCTGGTTGCCGAAGAGGACGATTATGTAATAGGTTATGTGATGTTCTGGATTAAGTATGAAAATCAGGGCCATATAATTTCAATAGCTGTCGACAAGAATTATCGCCGCTTGGGCGCCGGAAGGGAACTTCTAATCAGAGCCATCTCCATTCTGTCCCTACTCAACATTGATGCAATATATCTGGAAGTGCGCCAAAGCAATGTCGGTGCCATTAAGTTTTACGAGCAGTTCAACTTCATAAAGGACAGGGTGGTTCCCGGATATTACGATACTGGTGAAGGGGCATTAATAATGTATTTACCTGTTAATCGCAGTAAGGTTTCCCGCAAGTAGCTGCTTGTATTCTGCAATTATTTCCGGTGGAATCAGGCCCGCCTTAAGGAGTACGACCAGCAGAACCAGGTAAAAAAGCACGATGGCCATCTGAATGTATCCGTGTTTTTTTGCATACGGATCTTTTCTGGTGATTAGATAAAGCCCTATTATCAGTCCTATGATGCTTCCCATAATTGAAAAGAAATATCCGATGTATATCAGCAGTCTGCTGGTTTGACCGGAATTTGACTTGCCTCCTGTTGAAACGCTTTTCTGGATTACTATTGGCTTTACTTTCTCGGCGTTTTCAAACTGATTTTTAAATAGCAGTGGAGTGCCGCATTTGACACAGAAATCCGCTTCGTCAGGATTTTTGAATCCGCATAATGGGCATATCTGAGAATCCTGCGGAACTTTCTGAAATTCATATCCGCATTTTATGCAGAATCCATATATGTCATCGCCGGTAGCACCGCACTGAGGGCATCTTCTCATCATGTTATCACTTATTTAATTAATTATCATGTGATTGTTTATATATTTTTGGTAATTGATATTAAACTTGAAGGAGATATTAATTATTAATTGATGATTATGATTGAAAAGATAGAGATTACCCAGAGGTTCAACTTCAAAAGATTGAATCGCCACTATGAATGTTTCACAATAGACTTCATAAACAACATGGCATATTATAAGATTTCAGAGAGGGGCAGCGGAGACAAGTTCCTGCAGGAAAACAGCTTATGCGACGATTCATGGATTGATATTCTGGTCGACTTAAGGCGCAAGATGACCAGCGAGATAAGGACGTTTGACGATAGGCAATCCGGTGATCTGCTTTCCGGCTTTATTGATCTTGAACTGTTCAGGGATTTTGAATCCGAAAACTTTTCATATTTCGAAAAGCTGGAGTTGATATACTCATGCATTGTGATAATCTATTCGACCGACGGCTATGAGGAATACTCGTTCAAGAACAATTTTCCCAAAAGGTGGGTCGAGTTTGGAGAGCTGCTGCGCGACTTTTTCGGCTTTGACGTCCTGCACCTGAACCATCAAAGACAGCTGGCAACTCCGCTTTTTTATGACATTGAAAAGGACGGGCTCTACTGCCGGGGTGACAGGCTTCCGGTCAAGACAATCGAGTTCGGCCATTACAGGTGCTATCCTTATGAGCTTCCGAATCCAAGACTGATAGTCAATTTTGAGGATTCAACGATAAGGGGATATATAGATAAGGTATTGACTGAAGATATTGGAAATACTGTTTTGGGGCTTTTGGAGGAATACCACGTATACCTGTGGACGCAGAGCGATTATCACATGAAATCGGATAGCCATGATCCCGAAGACCTTGAGGGCTATGACTGGTATCTTGAAATTGTATTTAAGGGTGATGTGATATGGCATCTTTTCGGATATAATGACTATCCGGACACCTACCTGCATCTGGCGCGTGAGGTGATGAACATCACTTCAATGGATTTGCTTGAGATAAACACGATTGATGAAGATAGTATAAAATTATTCGAAGAATATGGAAATGCCAAATTGGGCTGATTTTTCATTAATTATTTATATTTAAAAAAACAGACTTATTACTATTATATTAATTTAATTTTTATAGGGATAACATGGCAGGAGTATCATCAAAAGAATTATATGAATTTAAGAAAACCTTAAAAGAATTGGCTCAAAAGAGAGGTAGAGGTACAGAGCTTGTTTCCGTTTATATTCCACCAACCAAACAGTTAAGTGATGTTGGTAAGCACATGAGAGATGAAATGGGTCAGAGTGCTAACATCAAGAGTAAACAGACAAGGAAAAATGTACAGTCAGCTATTGCAGTAATTTTAGAAAGCATCAAATTGTACAGGCAGCCTCCTGAACATGGTCTGGTTTTGTTTGTGGGAATGATTCCTAAAGGCGGTCCGGGCACAGAAAAGATGGAAAAGTATATCATAGAGCCACCGGAACCGGTTACAACCTATTGGTACAAATGTAACAACGAATTTTTCCTCGAGCCTCTGGAATACATGATTGAAGAGCGTGACGTGTACGGTGTTGCAGTTATCGACAGAAATGAAGCGACTTATGCTACTTTAAAAGGTAAAAAAGAAACAATTCTAGGTCATTTAACCAGTGGTGTTCCTGGAAAACACAAGGCTGGTGGTCAGTCACAAAGAAGGTTTGACCGTGTAATTGAAGATTTGGCACACCAGTTCCTGAAACGTATTGGTGACCATATGAACGAAGCATTCCTGCCTCTTAAGGATGATTTGAAAGGAATTATCATAGGCGGACCGGGTTTCACAAAAAAGGATTTCTATGAAGGGGAATATCTTCAATATGAACTTAAGGACAAGGTCATATCCATAGTTGACACATCATACACAGGTGAAGAGGGTATCCGTGAAGTCATTGCCAAATCTGCAGACGATCTGGAAAATCTGGATGTAATGCAGGAAAAGAAACTCGTTCAAAGATTCATCCATGAATTGAGAAAGGATAAGGGTCTTTACTCATATGGTGAAAATGAAGTGAGGAATAACCTGATTATGGGTGCTGTTGACATATTGCTTTTGTCTGAAGACTTAAGCAGCATGCGCAAGACATTTGTCTGTCCAAGCTGCGGCACTCAAAAGGAAATCACAGTCAAGACTCAGGCCGAAGCGGATAAGCTTGAAGAAAGATGTCCTAATTGTAATGAACGTTTAAAAGAAGAATCTTCAATGGATCTGGCTGATGAATTTGTTGAAAAAGCTGAAGAAATGAATACTGATGTTGAGTTTATCTCCACTGAAACCGAAGAGGGAATGCAACTTTTCAGGGCATTCGGTGGAATCGGCGCAATATTAAGGTATTATGTTGAATATTGATAAGTGGGACACTTATTGATATTGCTTTTTTTCTTTTTTTCTTTTTTTGGAGTGTAATACTCGCTTAATCCTTCCTCTATTCTTATTCTGTTTATTAATCTGAAGAATAATTCCTTATCGACTGGTGTTTCTTTATTCAACTCAATATATAGTGAGTGCATATTCCGATTTTTGGTCAGATATCTGTTTTTCAGCTTTTCATATTGGGATTTTGTAATCTTATTGCGTTTCATCAACTTCAACCTTAATTTTATAATTTTGTCTACTAAAATTTAAATTTCACTAGACATTAATAGTTAATATGTTAATAATGACATATAAAGAAATATGCTTTTTAAATTTTTATATATTTTTGTTTAATTTTATTTGGGCTATTTTTTAATCTGTTCGATTTTCCATCGCAAATCTGCAGTATTTCTGGACATTTTTGTTTGAAGTTTTGGTGGAAGTCAATTTCCGACTTTGTCCATCAATTAATTATTTTCGTTAGACATTTTGAATTAATATCCTAAATCATTTATTAAATTAAATAATTTTTCTGAATAAATTTATAAAATGTCTAAGATATATGTTAAGTTATTTGAATAATATTCGATTATTTAATTAAAAATTGAAAAATATTTAAATATAAGAAGAGTCAAATATTATATTATATTGTTAAATATTACTGCTAGCAGTAAGATTTTTTTAAATTTAATGATATTAAAAAATAATCTAAATTCTATTTGGAGGAATATTTTTGTCATACGTAGATGATGTAATTGAAACTATAATAGAACAAAACCCTTCCGAACCAGAATTCCACCAAGCTGTACGCGAAGTATTGGAATCCTTAAGGGTTGTCATTGAAGAAAACGAAGAAGAATACAAAAAAAATGCACTTCTTGAAAGATTAACCAATCCGGAAAGACAATTGAAATTCCGTGTCCCATGGATTGACGACAACGGACAAGTACAAGTAAACACCGGATACAGAGTACAGTTCAACAGTGCAATTGGACCTTACAAAGGCGGATTACGTTTCCACCCATCTGTAAACGTAGGTATTATTAAATTTTTAGGATTTGAACAAATTTTCAAAAACTCCTTAACCGGTCTTCCAATTGGCGGAGGAAAAGGTGGATCTGACTTTGATCCTAAAGGAAAATCAGACAGAGAAATCATGGCATTCTGTCAATCATTCATGACCGAATTATGCAAATACATTGGAGCTGATACTGATGTACCTGCAGGGGATATCGGTGTAGGCGGTCGCGAAATCGGTTTCTTATTCGGCCAATACAAAAGAATCAGAGGATTATATGAAGGAGTATTAACTGGTAAAGGATTATCATTCGGTGGATCACTTGCAAGAACCGAAGCTACCGGTTACGGATTATTATACTTCACAAACGCTATGTTAAAAGCAAACGACATCGATATTGCAGGAAAAACCATCGCAGTATCCGGTGCAGGTAACGTAGCTATTTATGCAATCGAAAAAGCACAGCAATTAGGTGGTAAACCTGTAACTTGTTCCGACTCAACCGGTTGGATTTACGACCCTGAAGGAATCGACGTTGAGTTATTAAAAGAAATTAAAGAAGTAAGAAGAGAAAGATTAACCGCATACGCTGAAGCAAGAGAAAGTGCTGAATACCACGAAGGCAAAGGCGTATGGACAATCAAATGTGATATCGCTCTTCCATGTGCTACCCAAAACGAATTACAGTTAGAAGATGCTAAAACCTTAGTTGAAAACGGAGTATTAGCTGTTGCTGAAGGAGCAAACATGCCAACCACTATCGAAGCAACTGAATACTTACAGGAAAACGACGTTTTATTCGCACCAGGTAAAGCATCCAACGCTGGTGGAGTAGCTACTTCCGCACTTGAAATGTCTCAAAACTCAGAAAGATTATCCTGGACATTTGAAGAAGTTGACGGCAGACTCCAAACTATTATGGAAACTATCTTTGCAAATGTTGCAGATGCAGCTGCTGAATACGACATGGACAAAAACTATGTTGCAGGAGCAAACATCGCAGGATTCAAGAAAGTTGTTGACGCTATGAACGCACAAGGAATCGTATAGATTTCCTTGTTTATTTTTTCTTTTTTTGGTCTAATAATTGGTTATTTGATTGTCTGGTGTTTTTTAAATTTTTTTATATTATTTTAATTCTAAAAACCTCCGTTTTGATAAGCTCGGGCCATCACATAAGAAGGTTCATAGAAAGCACTGCAGTTATAATTATCTATCACATCACATATGTCATCATTATATACTCTTATAATGCCGTCAACATAATCCTCTTTGGAGGATAATGTGTTTATAATCAAACGCTGATATACAGCGCCCATATCAAGTGGTGTTGGAATGATTGTGGCAAGTTCCTTATCAACATCTGTAATATCATAATTTCCATTTTCAAGTTCATAATCATTAATCCAATCTGCTTCCACTTTCAAAGGATTTTCACAATGCAATACTTCTGCACAGCTAATCAGGTGATATAGTCCATCTCTTCCAATTGTATTTACAACATATTTATTTTTTTGTTTTATATTTCTTGCCACTCTTTCTATCATGTAACAAATAAAGTATAAATCATTGATTTCAATATCTTCATCTGGAAAATATTTATTCTTCATAATATTTCACTTCCTTTAAATGTTAATGTTTTAAGTGATTTTTCAGTGTTAAAGCAAATTTGATGGGTTGGATAATTAAATTTCACCAGTTCCCAGAATGCTTCTCTTGAAATGTTGCCTTCGATAAATCCTTCAATGAAATTCCAAATTTGATCATCTGCCATAGGCCCTTCCACTATATCATAATTATGTTCTATACCATTCCTGCAACTTACAATGAAATTCAACCATTCTTCACACATTTTGTCAAACTTCAGGATATTTAAATCAGCATTTGGCACATATTCATATAAATTTACAAATGATTCTCCTTTTTTTGTCATAGCCCAACGTTTTGCTTGCTTTTCAAATAGGGTGCAGTAAAAGCCATAACCAAAATCCTTATAAAAACCATTCTGTAGAATACGCGGAAAAGGCACTTCCACATTGCTTCCATGATATAATATATTTTTATCCATATGACAACATCTGCTTTTTTAATATTTTAATATTCTCGGGAACTCAAAATTTAACCACTGAATTCCTGGTGAAATTAATTTCCTGTAATTTTATAATTATAATTTTGTTTAATTAGTATATACTATTTTTCGCATATAAATTTTCTCCAATGTCTGCAAAGGGAAAGTTAACTAATGTGGTTAAGTAAACTTGAGAAGATTAATGATTCCCGTTTTATTACTTATTCCAATAACTATTTATCCTGTAAAATGCTCATTTTTTAAAAATTGTGAAACTTTTTCATAAAATTCTATTTTAAGATTTACTTCGGATGGTAAATTACTATTTGTCGTCCCAAATGGTGACAATATTATTGCTATTTGTATTGCCAAACGGTACTGTAATTAATATTATGGTCATTCATAATCAATTTCCACAGTCAACTCGATAGGTTTATTTTTCTTCATTCATAAGTGGGGGGGTATTGCTCAATTCCCGCACAAGGAATCGTATAGATTTTCCTTGTTTCTTTTTTCTTTTTTTAAGTTATTTGAGTTTTATTTACTTTGTAAACTATTTTTAGTTTTATTAATTTAAAATTCGCATTTTTTTTATAGGGAATATTGGTTTTAATTGTCTTTTTCTAATCTTTGATTGTGGATTATACATTTCATACACTAAAAAGTAATACTATTTTATATATTAGTAATACTATATCTTTAATGGTAATAGAAATGTTTCAATAAACTTAACTGCATATAAGGATGTCTTAGAATTTTGAGGAAAAATTTTTCACATCTGAACTGTGGAGGTTAGCACCATGCTAAAGTATATTGCATTGCTTTTAAGTGTTATGACACTTGCTGTGTGCATTATCGATTTAATGGTATAAACCTTTAATATTTGACTGTTGAACTTGAAAGTAAGGTTCTTGACGTTATTATAAGACTCACCCTCGGAAGTTGGCCATAATTCTCCCTTACTTTCCTTAAATATAAAATTAGAAAAACTTTATATGTGTTAAATGATATAATAATTAACACGAATATGGTTATCATATTCTAGAAATGGGGCAAACCTCCCGTTTCAACTTATATGTAGTTTATTGTCTAAAATGGGTGATAGTTTGGAAGTTAATCTTCTGAACTATTTAGACAATACTTATTTTTTAATTCTAGAGTTTTATTATGGAGTATATTTTTAAAAAAGATTTGATTTTTTGTAAGTAGGGAGGTTCTACCCAGTTCCCGCACAATGTATCGTATAGGTTTCTTGTTTCTTTTCTTTTTTTAGATTATTTGAACATAATTACTAATATGAGATATTTTCCATTCTATAAACTTATATCAAACACTTTTTAAAACTAAGTTTTCAATACTAAATTATAATGCAGTATTCGTTAAACTTTTTGTATAAGAATTCTTCGGATCTAGCCGAGGTTCAATTTTGCCATTATTGAATAATATCTGAAGATTTTTTAGATTTTAAAAAATTTAATGAATAATTTTTATAAGTTGTTTTGATAAACATTTATTATAGTGATAATTATGAGAATTTTTAAAATAGCTGTTTTCATGCTTATTTTAATCATGTCTGTGGGCGCAGTTTGTGCGGCAAACGCAACTTGCGATGACATGTTAAGTGATGATAATCAGGATAGCTTTAAGACAACACAAGAAGATATGTCTTCTATAGGAGAATCACAATATACATTCACTGATTTGAATAGTAATATATGCAATGCAACTGATTTTTTAGAAATAACTGAGAATTATAAATTTAATAATGAAACGGATTATGGAGTTGAAATTTACATTAATCAAAATAATTTTACAATTAATGGAAATAACCATATTCTGGATGGAAACGGCCAGTCAGGAATATTCATTATTCGGGGCACTAATGTTATCATAAATAATTTAGTTTTTACTAACGGTAATTTTTTAGCTGGAGGAGCAATAGCTTCCATTGGATATGTTACCTTGAATAATATTACTTTTATCAATAACAGGGCAACCGAATATGGGGGAGCGATATACTCTCTTGGAACCTTAACATTGAACAATATTACTTTTATAGGCAACAATGCAACTAAAGATGGTGGAGCAATATGTAATGATTACGGTGCAGTTCTTAACTGTCACGGCTGTAAATTCATCGATAATGATGCTGATTTCGGACATTCTATAAGGGCATCTGCAGGGACTGTGACTGTTTATGACTCCATTTTTACTTCAAATATACATAATAGGTTTGGCCAGATTGCATTGGCGATGTCTGAATATTATTTTGATAATCTGACTTTTGAAAATATAACATCATCTTATTCGCCGGCTATATATGCTACTTCCGCTTCAGGTTCAATTGTCAATTCAAGATTTAAAAATTTGGCCGCAACCATAAGTGCCGGTGCGATTTCTATTAAGGAAGGAGGCAATACCTATATAAAAAATTGCCAATTTATTAACACTAGCTCTTCTAAAAATGCAGGAGCTATTCATGCTGATATTCCTGGAATGAGTGGCAATGCGACAGGAAATGTCACTATAATGGATACCTTGTTTAAGGATACTGATTGTGAATTTGGAGGGGCTTATATTCAACTGGGGGGTAATTTATCCATTAATAATTCTGAGTTTATCAATAATAAGGCAAGTTATGCCGGAGGATCAATTTATCTTTCCTATGCCAATGCTGAAATTGATAATTGTATGTTTGATTCAAATTCCCTTGAATTGATTGAAGGATATCCGACTTGTGGGGGTGCAATCTATTGTGATATGGGTAATTTAACAGTATTCAATTCCACATTTATCAATAACTCTGCAAGCAGTGGTAATGCGATATATGCATATGATACTTCATATAATATCACAGAATCAATTTTCACAAACAATACGGATGCTATTTGCACATTCTATGACAAAGGATGTAATTTAGAGGATAATGAGTATAATAACGATACTGTATCAACAAACAACACAATTTTTTATGGGCTTATAGATGTGCAGGGTATTGAATTGACCTTGCTCAATAATACCATAAATGTTACTAATCTGCCGTCCAGATTTGATTTAAGAGATTGGGGATGGGTTTCTCCAGTTAGGAATCAGGGACGTATGGGTGCTTGTTGGGCATTTGGAATGACTGGTGCTTTAGAATCTGCATTGCTGAAGGCATGTGGAATAAGTTTTGACCTTTCAGAAAACAACATGCAAAATACTCTCTTAAAGTACTCTACTTATGGAATTACCATTATACATGAAGGTGGGGACTACTTCCAGTCCATGTGCTACTTTATAAGCTGGCTTGGAGCTTTTTCACAAGAAGCTGATGTGTATGATGAAATCGGAAAAATTTCACCAGTGATAACCACATTGAATGATGTACATGTACAGGACGTGGTTTTTGTTCGCCATGATGTGCCTGGATCTTCACTAATAAAAGAGGCGATTATTAAATACGGATCTTTGGAAGTATGTTATTATGGACAGTCCACATTTGATGAACAGAATCCTTATTATAATCCCGAAACATTTGCACAATACACTAATGTGAATATTACGCCTAACCATGCAGTGGCAGTTGTCGGTTGGGATGACAATTATTCAAAAGATAATTTCCTGATTACTCCTCCTCGCGATGGGGCATGGATTATAAAAAACAGTTGGGGTCCCAACTGGGGAGACAACGGATATCTATATGTTTCCTATTATGATAAAACATTTATGCCAGGTAATGACACTCTTCCTAGTTTTGGATATGCTGCAGGATTCATAATTGAAAATACCGTTCCTTACAACAAGAATTATGAATATGACCTTTCAGGTGATTTAAACTTCACTAACTCTTCAAATAAGTATTGTGACATATTTGTTTCAGAAGGAGATGATTTGATTGCGGGTGTTGGAACTTTCTTTAATGATACCAATGTGGACTACACTGTTGAAGTTTATGTCAATGATGAATTGAAGTGTGTTCAGGAAGGGGTTTCAGAGTTTATAGGTTTTCACACAATTAAGCTGGATTCATATGTTCCAGTCAAAAAAGGAGATGTATTCAGTGTTGTCATCAAATCTAATTTAGTTCCATATTTGATAAATTCAAGATATCACACTATTGAAGGGGTTTCATTTAGATATGATGGGGATGAATGGTATGACCTCAGTCTGAATAAATCAGTGGCATGTCTGAAAGTTTATACTGTAGCGGATGATACTAAAATCATAAACAATAAAGACATTGCTGTTGATTATGATGGGGGCAAATACTTCAGCGTTACTGTCGTGACTGATGACGGCCATGCTGTTGGAGCCGGTGAAAAAGTCAGTTTCACAATCAACGGAAAAACCACAACTGTTAATACAAACGGTGATGGAATTGCAAAAATCAAAATAACTGATGTTCCTAAAAAATACACAATAACAACTACATATAAAGGAAAATCAGTTAAAAACACAGTAACTGTAAAACAGATTCTTACAGCCAGCAAAGTCACTGTTAAAAAGACTGCTAAGAAGTTTACCTTAAAGGCAACTCTTAAAATCAACGGTAAATTGGTTAAAGGTAAAACAGTAACATTCAAGTTCAACGGCAAAACCTACAAGGTCAAAACCAACTCCAAAGGCGTTGCACAAAAGACCTTGAACAAGAAGGTTATCAAAAAGCTTAAAAAAGGCAAAACCTACACTGTCAAAGTGACTTACCTTAAAGACACTATAAAAACAACTGTTAAAGTTAAGTAGATGATTGACTTCATCTACTATTTTTTCTATTAATTTCTGGACAATTCTTTTGTGCCAAAATAATTGATTTTAATGTTAATCTAATCAATGTTTGCTTTTTTACTTTTCATTTAATGCATCAACATTCACATTAACATGAGGCTTTTTGCAATTTAATTCCTATTTCAAATGAGGATAATCAAACACTTTTCAAAACTAAGTTTTCAATGCCAAAACTGGGATGTTAATGTTAATTTAAGTGTTGGCTTATTAAAAAGTAGGGTTGTATCGCCTGTTTCTCGCACATGGCATTGTATAATTGTTAGCACTTCTTTTTTAATTTTAATAGCTAATAATTAGTAATATAATTATTAGCAAATTTTTAATTTTTTTTAGATTAATTTAGTTTATTTTATCTCTTTTAACTGTTTTTAGATGATTTTGATTTTTTGTGTAAATAGGGTGGTAACGGTTGGTTCATCGTGTTTTTTCATATTTGTGATTTTACACATTGTCGCACTTCAAAAGTTAATATGTGCTATCTTTTACTAAAGTAATATTAAATTGGTTTATGTTCAATTGAAATTAGTCAATGTTTTAAATTATTAATTTGGGATTAATTTTCTTTTGAAATTTAAAATAAAGTAAATGAAGGTAGTATTATGGATATTGAATATATTAAAGAGAATTATAAATTTGAAACATTAACAGAAAAACATGATTTAAGTAATTTTGAATGTGACTCTGATGATTTGAATGATTTTATCAAAAATGATGCGTTAAAACAACAAGAGGATAAAATAAATATCACTAAACTAATCACTTGTGATGATGAGATAATTGGATTTGTATCATTACTGACAGATATTATTCCTTTAAAGAATATTCGAGATGAAAATATCAGGTTAGAACTAAAACCTCATTACAATGAAAATATTGAAAAGGTTCCTAAAAGGAAACCATTGCCCGCAATAAAAATAGGAAGGTTTGCAATCGATAAAAAGTATACAAATAACGGATTAGGTTCACATATCCTCAGAAATGTCATAAACTCCATTAGGAAATTATCTGAAAATGATGTAGGATTAAGGTTTATTGTTGTTGAAGGTTATGCAAGTGCATATAATTTTTATGTAGTCCATAACAATTTTTCAAACCTAAAAAAAGATGATGAATTAATTAAAGAGAAGTTGGACAGAATTATTAAACAAAATCCTGAACAAACTTTTTATTTGTATTTGGATCTCAAGAAAAGTTAAAATAGGACTATTCTTTGAGATTCACATTTTTTTCTAAATTCACGGTCTTCTCTGCTAGGTGGTTCATCCATTTTTCTTAAAAAATCCCTAGCCTCT
>NZ_JAUNXX010000102.1:0-3040 GCF_030539555.1 Methanobrevibacter sp.
GCTGCATTGATGGTGATGAAAGTTGCACTGATGGAAATGAGGTATGCACCAGTGGTAACAGCATTGAAGGAAATCATGTATTAAAAGAAGTTTACAGAACTTATGGTATTTTAATGGCATATTCTTCAAACAACATAGTTTCAGGAAACAAGCTTTTCGTTACATCAAAATTAAATCAAACATTGTCTCCAACTGCATCCACAAATTCAATTGTCGGTATAGATTTGTACTACAACACTCACAACAACATTATTTCAGATAATGAAGTCAATGTGTATGGTAAGGATAATTACATTTATGGTGTTGGTGTTTTAGGTTATTACACAGGCCACGACGCTCCTGCAGGTCAGGGTGCAACAGATAACCAATTTATTGGAAATATTATTAATCTTGATGGAACTTATTTCGTTCAAGGTATTGTAATTGGCGATGAATCAGAAAACACTACAATTGATTCAAACATTGTCGATGCCAAATCAAGAAATGTATCTTATGGTATTAATTTGGAAATGTCTCAAAATTCAACTATTTTGCAAAATTATTTCACATTAAATTCAGATATGATATACGGAATAGAATTTACAATGTCAAATTACAATAAGGTCATTAATAATGGATTTGTGGCTAATGGTAAACAGATTTATGGATTTGGAGTGTCTAATTCTAATAATAATGAATTTTCTTTGAATAGAATATTCGTCAATGCAACCGGTGAAAATATTACATATAACTTCGATTCATTCGGAACTGGAACTGCTGGAATTTATCTTAAATCCAACTCTTCCGATAACACAGTCATAAATAATAACATTACCTCAACAAAAGGATATGCAATCAGCATTAATGATATTGCAGTTAATAATATTATTAGTAATAATTATTTGGATTGTGAATACGGTTTTGCTAATTCAGCAATTAATAATACTGCAAACACTACTGTTGAAGAAAATTTCAAATATCTGGTATCTGGAAAACTCAAGAACATTGAAATCAAGTATTTAGAAAATGGAACTTTTGTTTTCACAACAGATGATGTTAATTTGGATGGTGCAACAGTTGAATTTACAATTCTAGGCAATAATTTTGGTTCAGCCATTGTTGCTAACGGAACTGCTAAATTAGACTTCACATTCAATGATGTTCCTTCCGATTACTTGATATCTGCAATCGTATCTAAAGAAAACTTTAAAACTGCCGAGTTTGAATCTTTATTGTCTGTTAATAAAGGGGATTTAATAGTGTCAGTAGATAATAGTACTGGTGCAATTTCAAGAACTACCAAATTCAGTGCAGAAATTAAAGATATTTTAGGAAATCCTATCTCAGGAGTCATTGTTGAATTTAACATACTGGATGACGGCTATCCCGCATATTTAGGTAAAGCTACAAGTGATGAAAACGGTTTAGTAGTGTTGAATGCAGAAATTCCTCAAATTTATGGTGAAGATCCTAAGGTTATCGTAAATATTAAAGATTTGGATAATTTCGAGTCAGCATCCGCATCAGCTAGTTTAAATGCATATAAACTCAATTCAACTAGTATTACAATAAATTCAAAAGTTTATCCTACCGGTACTTTAGCTATTCTAAAAGATCAGAGTGGAAAAGCCTTAGCAAATAAAAAAGTTAATTTGATGATTGGCAGTGTAAATTACAATGCAATATCTAATTCCAAAGGTGAAATTACTTTACCTTCACTAAACAGGGGTACTTATTCAGTTTATGTTTCATTTGCTGGTGATGACAATTATTATTCCTCTAAAAATACTGTGAAAGTAACAGTAAAACCTGCAATAACCGGAAATAAAAATTATGCTGTTTATTATAGAAACACAATAACCTACAAACTTCGCATTGTAGGGGCTGATGGCAAGTATGTTGGTGCTGGCAAAGCCGTAACTGTTAAAGTCAATGGTAAAACTTATACTCTTAAGACAAATAAGAATGGTTATGTGACCAAATCTTTCAAGTTCAAAGCAGGTTCTTACACCATAACTGCTCAATATAATGGGGATAAGGTTTCAAACAAATTGACTTTCAAACCTACTGTTATTGCTAAAGATATTTCCAAGAAAAAAGCTAAAATTGTCAAATTTTCAGCGAAACTTGTCAACAAAAACGGTAAAATATTAAAAAATAAAATAATCACTTTTAAAATTAAAGGAACAACATATAAAGTCAAAACTAATAAAAATGGTGTTGCAGTTGTTTCTCTTAAGAACTTAAAAGCCGGCAAATTCACCATAACCTCAAGTTATGGAGGATGTAAAATATCTAATACAATAACTATTAAATGAAGGTTTTTTAACCTTTATTTTACTTTTTTTTCAAACCTACTTTATGAAAATTTAAATAATATTAATAACAACTTTTTATTATAGTCATTAAAATTTTTTATTCTAATTAGACTATTATTAATTTTAAAAATTATAAAGTGAGGTGTAACTATTAAAGGGGAGAGTTTAGTAATTTCATTAATTTTACTTTCCATAGTATTATTGTCTGCGGGCGTTGCTTTTGCTGCAAGTGATAATAATGCAACTGTTGGTGAAGTAACAGATGAAATAGCAATCGATGAAGATATTCTGACTATTGAAGAAGATAGTGTAGTTCTTCAGGAAAATGAGACTCCTGCTGTAGAAAATACTGTTGTTACAAATTCTACTTTTTATCAATACTTTGATGAAACTGGTTCTCTTTTAAATAATACAACTACTGATGAATTGGTATTTGAAGGAGATTTCAGTGGTGTTGGTGTAAATTATATTGCAGTTGATAAAGCTATTAAATTTACAGGTAATAATGCAACATTTAAGGATGTCTCTTTTGTAATTAGTTCAGATAATGTAACTATTGATGGTTTTACTTTAAGTCAAAGTAATAATGTTTCATTAATTTCAGTTGGTGAAGCAAATAATGTCATTATTTCTAACAATGTACTTAATTTTGAAGCAATGGCTGACATTGATGGTTATGCAATTTTTGCAAGTAATGTAAACAATTTAAAACTTATTCAAAATACAATCAATTATGTTGGAAA
>NZ_JAUNXX010000102.1:3063-3729 GCF_030539555.1 Methanobrevibacter sp.
TACTACTGGAAATTCATTAAACCGTGCTGTTTATGTTGAAGGGGATGATGTTGGGGAAGATCCTTCCAAAAACATAACAGTTGATGGAAATATTTTCACTCTTAAAATGTCTTCATGTGAAATTAATTATGATAATTGGCCGGACTCCATAGTTTATTCTGATGGTATATTATTCTATTACTGTGAAAATGTGGAATTTATCAATAACAATGTTGATTTAACATATAATTCATTTGATTTGGGTGATTATGGATATGACACCATTTATGTTGTACATGTTAAATCAGTAACCAAAATGGACTGGTCAACTTTGATGTCCGATAATATTTTAATTAAAAATAACACAATCAATGCTTTAGGACACAATGATACCTATGGTATATATGTTGGGGCAGACAACTTTGAGATTTCAGACAATAAATTAAACATTTCCTCTGAAATTTATCATGTTGGAGGTATTAATATTGCAGCACCTTCATCAAACGGTACTGTGAAAAATAATGATGTAACTGTTAATGCAAAAGAAGCAGTCTATGGCATCTACTCCTCTCAAAGTGGTGCAATGGGACCTATTGAATTTATGGATTATGAATCCAATATTGTAAATGCAAATGCATATTTCGCTTGCGCAATGCAAATTGGCGAATGCAGTGCAAATGTTACTGA
>NZ_JAUNXX010000054.1 GCF_030539555.1 Methanobrevibacter sp.
TTTGAAGTATATGAATCAATTGGATTATCTCTTCTGGATTCTAAAACCTGATATACTTCACGTATAATCTTGTCTTTATCCATTTAATCATCGTCCTTTGATGCTTGATCTTGAATACTCTCTGTAAGTGCAATTAATGGATGTTTGTCATCGTCAATAATTTCAATATCACTGAATGTTCTGATTCCTAACTTGTCGGCTGTTTTTTCCATACCTAATTTAATGTCTTGACCTAAATCAATAACATATGAGTCCACTGTTTCATAACCTTTTTGTTTTGAAGCTACTGCTCTGTGGTGACCATCAACTAAAATCCAACGGTTACCAGTTTTAACGACGATTGCCGGTTCGGCCAATCCTTTTTCTAATTCATAAGCTCTTCCTTCAAGTTCGTCTGCAAAAACTTTATCTTGTGTAGGTCTTAATTGATTAGTTTCAACAGGCATATGCTTTAAAGTAGTTTTGATTCCATATAACTGTTCCATGGTCTTTTTAAAGTATTCTACTTTGTTTGGTGTTGACCTTTCAATGTGGGACCTTACCATATCAGTATTTGTAATTATTCCAACTAATGCTCCTTTTGAATCTACTACTGGCATTCTGGAAATTCCTCTTCTAAACATAACTCTTGAAGCATCATTTATTGTGAGGTCCTGATTTGCGACTACTAATTTGGTAGTCATTAAATCTCTGACAGTATCTGCCCGTTCTTTTGATATGATGTCAAATGCGGTTACCATGCCCACTAACCTATCATTTTCAACTACTGGATAACTGTTGTGGTGACTTTCTTTCATGAGTGAGATGACTTCTTCAGTTTTTGTATCTGGAGACACATTAATAACATTTTTAGTCATATAATCTTTTACATATGTTTTTGTAGCCATAATCTTCATACTCCTTTATTCAATATTTTCTTTTAATAATTTAACAGTTTCGCCAGGATCAGCTTTTCCACGTGTTATTTTCATTACTTGGCCCACTAAAAAGTTAATAGATGCTTTTTGGCCCGCTAAATAATCTTCAACCGCTTTAGGATTTTCATCAATTGCTTGTTTTACTGCGGCCAATACTTCATCATCTTTTACAACACCAAGTAAGCCCAACTCTTCAGCAATAGCTTTTGGATTCTTATCATTATTTGGCATTTGTTCGATTATTCTTTGACCGGCTTTTGTAGTAATTTCTTTAGCTTGAAGCATATTTAAGAATTCAACAAGATTTTCCACGGTAATTCCACTATCTGCGAAGTCTAATTTATTATAGGATAATACTCTTTTTAGTTCGTCCCTCATCCATTTTGATGCAAATTTAGGGTCAACATCTTTAACAACCTCTTCATATGCGATAGCCAAATCCAATTCTGAAGTTAATACTTTCGCTGATTCTTCATCAATTCCATAATCTTCAACAAATCTTTTTACCTTGTTGTGAGGAGCTTCAGGCATTGTGTCTAAAATTCTTTGAATTGTGTCATCATAAATTTTCATAGGGGGTAAATCAGGATCGGTTATAAACCTATAATCATCAGCATCTTCTTTCATCCTCATTCCTACAGTAATCATTTGGGATTCCAGGTAAGCACGGGTTTCTTGTTTAACTTCAACTCCTCTTTTCATAAGGTTTTTTTGTCTTACAAGTTCGAATTTCAATGCTTTGTAAGCCCCTTTAATGGAGTTAATGTTTTTCATCTCCACTCTGTTTCCTCCATTAATGGAGATGTTTACATCAGCTCTCATGGTACCTTCACCACGGGCTGCTCCACTATACTGCAAAACACGAATTAATTCTTTTAGGAAGTTTCTTGCTTCTTCTGGAGATTTAATATCCGGTTCTGTAACAATTTCAACTAATGGAATTCCTGAACGGTTGAAATTAACAAAACCTCTGTCAGGGTTATATTGTCCAGGGTCTTCTTCAGCGTGTATTTCTCTTATTCTAATTCCATTCAATTCTCCATTTATTCCAATTGGAACTGAAGTTCTTTGGTAGCCTGATGGTAAATCCGGATAATCATAATGTTTTCTCATGAAATAAATAACGTCCTGGTCAATTTCACAGTTAAGCATTAGAGCTATCATTAATGCATTTTCCAATGCTTTTTCATTTGTTGGGTATGGCTTTGCACCCGGTTGGTTTAAACAAACTGGGCAGATGTTTGTATTGGCCGGTGCGTCCTGATAATTAGTAGGACAATCACAGAATAATTTTGATTCGGTTTCTAATTGTACGTGGATTTCAAGTCCACACATCATATCAACATCGTCACTAATAATAATTCCTCCACATAGGATAATTTTTCAATAAATTATATTATAGTTATATCTATCATATTAGATTTATAAAGATTTTTAAAAATAGTGATTTTTTCAATAAATATTATACGATAACTAATATTTATTTTTCAGGGATTCTTTTACATATCTTTTAATGAATTTATCTAGTTCAGGTGAGATTTCACTTTTTTGAGGTCCTAACATATTCTTATCAGTGAATGTTCCTTTCAAGTCACGTCCTGCCCATTTTACCTCTTCTTCAACTCTTTTACCGTATTTTGTTCCAAACATTTTAAATAATGGGAACTTTGTTATTCCATTTGCTCCACTCAAAATCAATATTCCGATGTTTGCCAGGTTGTCAATCCATGTTCCACAAATTATTTCAATTTCAGGGAAAGCTAGCCTGACTTGTGCTACAACTTGAGCATAGTAAAGTGATGCAGGTTGTGAGGAGTTCGCATAGATTGTTTCTTTATGGGGATTTAGTGAATAGAAAATGACTCGGTCAATTTTGTGGTCTTTAATATAATCAATTATATAGTCAACATCATCCAGTGTTTCACCAAGACCTAATATTATGGTTATTGCTTTTTTAAATCCCAAATCTCCTGCGACATCTAACATATTGCTTATGTCATCCAATTTCTTGCTGGGACAAACTCTTTCATGGATTTCAGGATTGGCTACTTCAACAGCACCGGTGATTCCTTTTATTTCTGACCTGTATTCTCTTAATTCATCTGTAATGCCGGTATTTAGCCAGACGCCTTCGCCGGTTATGTCTTTTATGGTGGTTGCAATTTCCTTTATCTCTTGAGTTGTAAATGATTCATATCCTCCGGATAAAAATTCAATATTCCAGTCAAGACGTTTGCACATTTCAGCTTCCGCATAGATGTTATTGATGTTTCTTCTGGCTTTTTTTGGATCTTTTATTTTTTCTTTTTGCGTAGACATGTAACAAAATGCACAATCTCCTTTATCACACCACCATGATAGGAAAACAGCTCTTTCAAGAGTAATTAAGTTTCCGTGATGTTTTAAAGTTGTGCTGTTAGCTTCTTTTATTAGGTCAAATATGTTAGAATCCATATTTTAATATTTGCTCTTAAAGTTTATATAGTAGTTTGTGTAATGTATTATTGTGAAATTATTTTGTTTTTTTAAATAAAATAGGAAAAAACAAAAGCTTTATATACTATGTAAATTATAATTATTATTACTGTTTAAAGTCTTTTGATTTTTAAACATGGGTTTTATTTGGTTAAGTTAGATGGGTGTTCAGATGCCGTCGTAGCTCAGTAGGTAGAGCGTTCGGCTGTTAACCGATTGGTCACAGGTTCGAGCCCTGTCGACGGCGCTTTTGGGCCCATAGCTTAGCCAGGTAGAGCGTCCGGCTCATAACCGGAAGGCCATGGGTTCGAACCCCATTGGGCCCATGTTAACTAACTTTATTGTATTTGTATGCTCCGGTGGTGTAGTCCGGCCAATCATTTCGGCCTTTCGAGCCGAAGACTCGGGTTCGAATCCCGGCCGGAGCATTTTAAAAAATTTGTTAAGATTTTTAATGGTTTCTTTGTATCCTTTGTTTCATAAGCGGGGGTGCCCGAGAGGCCAAAGGGGACAGGCTTAGGACCTGTTGACACAGGTCTTCCAGGGTTCGAATCCCTGCTCCCGCATTTTTAACAATTTTTATTCATTAGTATCTATGCCGGGGTAGGGTAGGTGGTCATCCTCCGGGACTGTGGATCCCGGGACTCGGGTTCGAATCTCGGCCCCGGCCCCATTTATAAAAACTTTTTTTTAGATATTACTTTTCAAATGCTCTCTCATTTCTTTTATATACTTTTAAAATCAGACTATTTAATTGAGTGTTAATATGGCAAAAAAAGGTTCTGCTGAAGAAAGGGATTTGGTACATAAACTATGGGAAAGGAATTTTGCGGCTATGAGGGCTCCTGCATCTGGTGGAGCAACAAAAAATCCATTGCCTGATGTTGTGGCTGGAAACGGAAAATTGTACTTGGCAATTGAAGTTAAAACAACTACAAAAGATAAGGTTTATATTGATTCTCCTCAAATTGAGGCATTATGTGAATTTTCAAAAATATTCGGTGCAAAACCATATATCGGAGTCAGATTCAAATATACTAAATGGCTATTTCTCGAACCAATCAATACTCCTCGCACTCGTAATGGAAATTACAAGGTCGAAAAGGACTATGCATTGGAAAAAGGCCTTGAAATTGATGAAATAGCTGGAATTGATAAACAAATGAAATTCTAGTTAAATGGTAATCTTTATATATCATTAAAATATATTTATTATAGTATGTTATGTGGGGTTATGGTGTAACCTGGCATCATCTGGGACTCCAGTTGTCTTTGAAGAAATATACGCGTAACTGAACAGTATCCGTTGTGATGATCAATTGGAGTACTGAGGCAAGAGAAATCCCAGGATCGGGGTTCAAATCCCTGTGACCCCATTTTTTTATAAAACTTTTTTTTCAAAAATTTTAATTACTTTATTGATAATATTATCTTTCATGAGTTCTATTGTTTTTATCATGGGTTATAATTACGATTCAAATTGCTATTTAATCAATGAAAATATTTTGGTTGATACTGGTGCAGGCCAAAATAAGGATTATTTGTTTTCAAAACTTCGTGAAAATGGTGTTGAACCTGAAGACATTGAAATGGTTGTCAATACTCATTGTCATTTTGACCATATCGGAGGCAATCATTTTTTCCCAAATGCAAAAATTGCAGTCCATAAACTGGATGCGATTCCTATTAGGAATGAAGATACTCTAGGTACTGCAGGCACTGCTTTTGGTTTTGAAGGAGTCAATAACAGTCGTGTAGACATTGAACTTCAGGAAGGTGATAAAATTGGTGATTTTGAAGTAATTCACACCCCCGGACATACAAGTGGTGGAATCTGTTTATGGGATGGTGAAAACCTGATATCCGGCGATACAATCTTTGCTGGTGGTGGAGTTGGTAGAATGGATATTGGTGGGAATTATGATGATATGAAAAACAGTGTGGAAAGATTAACAAAATTAAATGTCAAAAACATCTATCCTGGGCACGGGCCAATTGTAGAAAATAATGGAAAAGATCATATTAAGTTGTCTTATTCCTTATTATGATTTATTTTCCTAATTTTTTAGCTAATTTCTTAAAAGAGCCTCTTTTAACAAGAACGGTTACTTTTTCACCACGACTAATTGTGTTGTCTGGCTGAGGGATAACCAATTTTCCATTTTGATAAGTGGAAATAATGATATAATCTTTGGTTGGGGATATGTCTTTAAATCGTTTCCCAACAATTTTATCGTTAGTTATTGACATGTCCAATATTTCAGCATCTCCTTCACCGAGGGTCATTAATTCCGCAGCGTTAGGTCTTGTAACTAATTTTTGCAATTGCGCGGCAGCTGCTATTTCCGGGCTGATTACATGGTCAATACCAACTTCCTTAAATGCTTCTTCGTGATCTGGATTACTTACACGTGCAATAATGTTTGGAACATCGAATTTTCTAACTAAAATGCAAGATAACAAGTTTGCTTCATCATTTCCGGTTGTAGCAATGAAGTAATCTGCATCTTCAATGTTGGTTTCCTCAAGTAATTTTGAATTAGTTCCATTTCCACAAATAACCAATGCATCAAGCTCTGTTGCAACATCTGCACATAATGATTCGTCACTTTCAATTAATGTAATGTCGCATCCTTCTTCAATCAGTAAATTTGCAAGTGCAAGTCCAACACGGCCTCCGCCCATAATGATTACATACATTAAATCGCCTCATTAAATATTTGATAATCAATATTTATTTTTTAATATTATAAATCTATCTTTTAAAAATTTCGAAAAATGCTCTTATGGTAATCAATACGGGATATATTTCTAACCTTCCAGTCCACATATCGAACATACTTACAACCTTTAATGCAGGGTGTATGCTTGTGCTCATGATTCCAAGGTCCAATCCGTTGTTTCCCTGAAGGGACATGGCTGTAAACAGGCTTTTGAATGGGTCATATCCGCATAAACAGAACAATGCCCATGTAAACATGATGAACATCATATATAATGTAATGTAATTTCCTGATTGGGATATTGCCTTTTCAGGTAATTTGCGCCCGTTATATTTTATGGGCACAACCCTTCCTTCAGGGGATAGGATTTCCCGTACGTGACGGTAAATTCCCTTAAAGAAGGTTATCATCCTGACAAGCTTGATTGCACCTACTGTGGATCCGCTTGAACCTCCGGTCAGCATCAGACACATCAGGCATATTATCACGAATGGTTGCCACCCAGCCATTACATTCACTGGTGTGACGCTTGCCCCGGTTGTTGTAATCGCCGAGGTTACGGTGAATATCAGCTCTATCGGAACGATGTTTGACACGAAATAAAGCATCACGCAAACGAAAGCGATTACGCAAATAATTATCTTGAATTGCAGGTCCTGAATCAGGGATTTTCCCTTGGTTTTGATAACCTTGTAATGCACCAAAAAGCTTGTTGCACCTAAAATCATCAGGACAATCGTGATGAAATAGATTATGTCACTTTGATAATAGCCCATATTCGCGTTTTTGACGCTCATTCCTCCTGTTGAAATTATGGTGAATGTGTTGCAGATTGAATCAAAAAGAGGCATTCCCGCCAGCACATATAATGCAATTCCAATAATTGTATAGATCACGTAAATTTCCATTGTTTTTCGAAGTGTTGTTTTGATACTTGGTTTGATACGTTCGTCACGGGCTTCTGATTGGTATAGTTTTGATGAAACGGCTCCGGGCTTTGTCAAAACACCTATCACCATAACGACCACTCCTAAACCGCCTATCCATTGCTCTATGGCTCTAAAAAATAGTATGCTGTGAGGTAATATTTCAACATCGCTGTATATTGTTATTCCAGTACCGGTTAAGGCGGAAACGCTTTCAAAAACGCCATCAATATATGATATGTTTGTCGCAAGCATAAAGACAAGCCCTCCGATGAGCCCTGCCCAGAACCAGGCGAATGATGAAATCATCATTCCATGTTTCAGGCGTATTTTTTTAGGGGTTGAATTTTCAAAGTACCTTTTGCAAATAAAGCCTAGGGAGATTGAAATCAATCCCGGAATTAAAAAGCTAATGACATCAAACTCAAAATAAAATATATCCATTATTAGGGGGAATAAACACATTATTCCAATCCCAATCATCAGATATCCGGAATCTCTTGCAACAATCAACAAGTCAGTTTTAGTAATATACCTCATTATTGTAATAATTTGAACAAATATCTATATAAATTTTTAAGTAATAGAAAAATTATAGTAATTGTAAGGTTGGTAGGATTATGGACCGTAAAACAATATTATTATTGGGAGTAAGTATTCTTATTTTAGCTATAATGTTGTGGTTTGTGGGAATAGATAAAGTAATTAATGCTTTAAAAGTGGCTAATCTTAGTGTTATAGCTTTGGCAATCGTAACTCAGGTTTTTACTTATTTTTTATATACTCTACGTTGGGAAATCCTAAATAAATTGGCTGATATGGATTTGGGTATTAAAAAATTGCTTCCAATGGTTTTAGTGGGACTTGCCGTAAATAATATTACTCCTTCCGGACGTGGCGGTGGTGAGCCAGTAAGAGCTTATCTTTTATCCAAACAAAAAGAGGAATATCATTTTGAGGATTCACTTGCAACTGTTGTTGCAGACAGGGCTTTGGATACCTTTCCGTTTGTCGTATTAGCAGCAATTACAATTGTTTCCATGACTCTTTTTTTCAATCTTGATTTATGGTTACTTGTTGTGATGGTTTTGGCAGTAATAACTATTATTGCAATATTGATTATTCTTATTTACATGTGTATTAATCCTAATTTTGGTAATAAAGTGGATGGTTGGATAATTGGTCTTGTTAGAAGATTTTATAAGAAAAATTCTGAAAAATTAGAAAATCAGATACATGAAGCTATTTTTGGTTTTCAAAAGACCATGAAAATGTTAATTTCAAATAAAAGAGGGTTAATATATACTTTAACATTGTCTTTTGTAATCTGGTTTTTTGAAATTTTTAGAGTTTATTTGGTGTTTCTTGCATTTGGAGCAAATGTAAATCCAATAATAATTGGGGAAGTATTCATTATAGCTAGTCTGGTGGGTATGATTCCACTTCTTCCGGGAGGTCTTGGTGCTGTTGATGGGCTGATGATTCTATTTTATTCTACAGCAGGGATATCTGCATCAGTTAGTGCGGCGGCAACAGTTATAGAAAGGTTAATTTCATTTTGGATGGCTACAATATTGGGTATGGTTATTTTACCTTATTATGGGTCTTCTGTTTTAGATAAAATTTCCTCCAGTTCTTCAAATCAGGAACTTGAAGAAATATTGGAAGATGATTTAATTGAAAATGACTAACTGTTTGAATAATTAATTTGATAACCGGGAATACGATATAAAATAGAAAACTTTATTTTAATTATAAAATATATCTTTAAATGTTGTAGAGAATTAGTTTAATTATTTTTTAATCTAATTTCAACGAACTTAATGGTGAAAAAATGGAAATTAATGGTGTAAAAATACAAGATACCTTTGCTGAAGGTTTCGGAATTAAAGTATCTAGATTAATTATTACTGCTGCTACTAAACATTTAGCTAAAATTGCAGCTACTGAAGCTACTGGATTTGCTACTTCAGTTATCGGATGTCCTGCAGAAGCAGGTATTGATCAATATATTCCTCCAACTGAAACTCCAGATGGAAGACCTGGTTATGCAATCATGATTTGTCACATGTCTAAAAAAGCTTTAGGTGGACAAATTATGGACAGAATCGGTCAATGTGTATTAACTGCTCCTACTGCAGCTGCATTCAACGCTTTAGAAAGTGAAGAAACTTTCCCAACAGGAAAACAACTCAAATTCTTCGGTGACGGATTTGAAACTGAAAAAGAGGTAGACGGCAAAAAAATGCATGTAATTCCTATTATGTCTGGTGACTTCTTAGTGGAAGATGAAATGGGATGGAAAGATGGAGTGGCTGGTGGAAACTTCTTCATCATGGCTGATAGTCAAATGGCATCTATTGTTGCTGCTGAAGCCGCTGTTGATGCTATTCACGCTGTTGCTGGTGTAATTACTCCTTTCTCAGGAGGTATGGTTGCTTCTGGTTCAAAAACTGGTTCCAAATACTCCTTCATGAGTGCATCTACCAACGAAAAAGAATGTGTAACTTTAAAAGATCAAGT
>NZ_JAUNXX010000103.1 GCF_030539555.1 Methanobrevibacter sp.
TCCAACAAGAAGAAGTGGGATACTATGCAGAAGAACCAGCTGTTAACAAAGTTGCAAATGATGATGATTTTATTTACCCAGATCATTCTTATGAACCACAACCAACCAGTGCCAGAATGGATTTAGAAGACAAATATGAAAAATACTTAGATGACTTATATTTTGATGAAACTGAAGTTCCTTTAGATGAACAACTTGCAAAAGATGAAGAACAATACGGATCTTTAACCAAAAGAAAATACAAACCTCAAAAAGCTCCTGCTAAAGACCAAAAAAGAGCAAAATCTAAAAAACCTGAAACACCTGAAGAAATGGAAGCCAGGATTAGAGCTGAAATAATGGCAGAGCAAGGTACTGAGCCTAAAAAAGGAAGAAAATCAAAAGATAAAAACATCCATAATTTAAATTATCAAGATGAAAAAGAACCAATGGGAGTTATCGACATACTATTAACAATTATCTTAGTTATTGTTATTTTAGTTGTTATTTATTACTTGATTTACTTATTCGTACTTAGCACAAGTTATCCGACATTTATGGATGCGGTATTTGGACTTACAAATCCACAAAATGTTATTAATAACATCGTAAGTAGCCGTGGTTAAAATAATGAAATATTTTCATTATTTACCTTATGCTTAAATTTCTTTAAACACTCTTCATTTTTATATCCTAAAATCCGGATATTTGATGGATATCCATCAATATATTCGGAAACAACACTTTTTTTAATTGGATTTTCTAAAATGCTTAAGATACGTTCTTTGTAATGTGTTGAAAATCCAAAAAGTATTGACTCTTTCAGGTCATTCAAATTATCGAAAGATCTGTTATCTACAATGTTTTTTGCTAACTTCTCATTGAATAAATTCAATCCAGCCAACTGCTCAAAAGTAAAATTATTGGCAGTGTTTAAAATGGAATCAACATCACGGATCCCATAAATAATTGAATCATCTTTGATTGCCTGTTTTAAAACTTCGACAGTTTCTGAAGGCATCATATTCAAAACATTGGTAAAATTATCTTCCATGATGCTCTGTCTTATTAAAGTTCCGCTCACTCCTTCAATTCGTTCAACAAATAGAAACTTATCCTTAAAATCAAATCCAATTTTAGATAGAGAATTTGCAAATGAAGTTATAACATAATTATCTTCTTCAAGTTTATCTTTTAAAAGAATTTCACCAGTTGTCTTATCAACAATTTTATAAGGTTTTGGAGCTATATGGTGCCCCATATTTATTCTTTTTAAGATTTCATCAAAACCGGCTACTTTTTTATATCCTCTAGGAATGTGAGAAGTATTTAATGCCTTAAACATTTTACACAGACATAATGAATATTGACCTGATCCCATAATTCCCATAGGAGGCCCTTCAACGACAATATCAGCCCCCACCGAAATTGCAATTTTTGCCCTAAGTTCTCTTGGCAATATATATGGAATGCCCCTACCACTTCTCTCAAATAAACCAGGTACAACAGCTACAAATAACGAGTTAGGAAAATGATGTTTTGCAGTTTTCATGCAATGAAAATGACCGTTATGTAACGGATTATATTCTGTGAAATCTGCGACCAAATTAATATCAGATGAATCCTTTGAAATTTTATAATCACATTCCAAATCCTTGAAAAATAATTCCATATCTCTTTTTAGAATATCCTGAACCTGAGACATATTATAAAATATAATCTTCAAATTAAAAAAAATTTATGTTTCATGAAAATCATAATAAGTATTAACTGAAATGATGGGAGTTAAAATATGGGTTTAGTTATAAAAAATTGTAAGTTAGTTGATAAAACTGGAGAATACTACATAAAAATCGATGAAGGAAAAATTACAGATATTTCAAAAACACCACTCAAAGCAAACGAAACAATTGACATTAAAAATAATTATATTTTTCCAGGTTTTATTGACCCCCACATTCATTTTAGAGATCCCGGATTAACTCAAAAAGAAGATTTTAAAACCGGAAGTCTGAGTGCTGCAAATGGAGGATTTACAACTGTATTTGACATGCCCAATACACTACCAAAAACTAACACATTCAAAGCACTTAAAGAAAAAATTAAGATAGCCGAATCAAAATCAGTTGTCAATTTCGAACTTCTGGCTGGAACCAATACCCTTGAAGAAATGGAAAAAATGATGAAACTAAATCCAATCGCATTTAAAATTTTCATGGACTTGGAAAGTGATGAAAGTTTAGAGAATACTTTCCAAAATCTATCCTTACTGAAAGAAAAAACAGAGTATAATGGACTAGTGGCAACTCATTGTGAAAAAAAATCGATTGTTGAAAGAGAAACAAATAAATTAAAACAAAAAGATGAAAATAAAGCGATTGATTATAGTTATGCTAGACCTGCAGCATCTGAAGATGAATCAGTGAAACAAGCTATTGAACTTGCAAAAACAAATAATTTATCCTTACATATCTGTCACTTAAGCTCAAGAAAATCATTAGATATTGCAAAAAATGCAAGTAAAACCCAAGCTGTAAGCTGGGAATTTACACCACATCATTTGCTATTAAACAATTCAGCATATAACATATATGACACATTCATAAAAACCAATCCTCCGCTTAGAGAGGAACAAGATAGCGTGAAAATTAGTGATTTAGATTCCAACTCCATAATCGGAACCGATCATGCCCCCCACACTATGGAAGACAAACAGAAAGGAGTATGGAATTCATCACCAGGGATTCCTAATTTAGAAACAGTAGTTCCTCTACTTTTAACAGAAGTTAACAAAGGAAATTTAGATTTGAAATTGATACAAAAAATATTTTCATATAATGCTTCAAAAATCTATGGCTTAAAAAACAAAGGTGAAATAGCGATTGGAAAAGATGCTGATTTTACGGTAATTGATTTGAAAAGAGAAGGCATTTTCAACATTGATGAATTTAAAACAAAAGCTGAATATTCACCATTTGACGGGAAAAAATACATTGGAATGCCAGTAATGACAATTGTCAACGGAAAAACAGTAATAGACAAAATATAACTAATTTTTAAAAAAAAAGAAAATAAAAAAGGTGTGTTATCACACCTATTTATAACATAATGCGTCTTCTGGACATGCTTCAAGACATTGACCACATAAAGTACAGAATCCTGCAATTGGTAATTTAGGATTTTCTGTTTTGTGAATCATGTCGTAAGGACATGCTTCGATACAGTCACCACATTGGTCACATTTAGATGGGTTGAATGCAATTCTGTCTCTAGCAACAGGTTCGCCATCAATAGTTACTTCATATTGTTCTACTTTCAATGCATCGTTAGAACATACTGAAGCACAAGCTCCACATCTAATACAACTAGTGAAAGATGGTTCAGCATCAGTTTCTACTAAAGCAGGGCAGGACATACCAGTTTTGGTAACTACACGAATAGCTTCAGTAGGACATTTGTTAGCACATGCTCCAATGAAATCACATTTTTCTGCATCTCTTCCAATACCTTCTGCATCTACAGGTGCACCTTCACCCCATTCTACATCAATTTCTAATGCATCAACAGGACAAAGTTTTACACATAAACCACATGCAGCACATACACTAGGAATTGCAACAGTTAAACTAGAACTGTTAGCTGCAATAAAGTCTCCAGGACATGCTTCTACACAGGTGTTACATCCGATACATTTAGCGGAATCGAAAGTGAAAGATTTGATTTC
>NZ_JAUNXX010000055.1 GCF_030539555.1 Methanobrevibacter sp.
TACTCTAAAATTTCATTTTTATTAAAGAATCTGGAATAGTCATTTAAATAATCTATAGATCTTAATATTTGATTGAAACGATTATTTAACTCGGTGACATTTAAGTCACCGTTTATTTTATATGATTTATTGAAAAAATCAATCCAAATTTTATCATTTTTTATTAAGCTAGGTGATTTTTCATCAATATCGACTATACTATCCCCATCATAAACTTTAATATCATATTCCCCCTCAGGCAAGGCAATTTTAAATGTTCCGTCTAAATTAAGTGGAATTTTATCAGAGGAATAATTATTTTTAACGCCAATAAATCTTATATAATATCCTAAAAAAGAAAATTTATCATCCATTGCAAATACTCTTCCGCCAATACCTTCATCACCACTATTCAAAATTAATGAAAATGAACCTGCATCAACAGTGAATTGAGGTTTTTTTAAATTTCCCGCATAAATTGAAGCTCCTTTTGCAACAACCGTCAAAGGATCAATGCTATGCTCAAGAGGAATGTCGAACTCCTCTTTTAATAAATCTTGCACCACCGGACTTAAACAAGATCCGCCCACAAGAATTAATTTATCAATATCTCCAGTTGTTAAGGAATTGCCTTCTAACAGATTTCTCACTAAATTAAATGTTGGTTTTATTAACGGATTTATGATTTGCTTGAGTTCATTTCTGGATAAATCATATGTAAAATCATAACCACTAAAAAGATTGTTTATACATATACTCTTTTCCATATATTTTGATAATTCTTTTTTAGAAATCTCCGAAGCAAGTTTAAGTTTTGAAAATATCTTCTTATATTTTGGATTGCCCCTCTTAAAATCATCCAAGTTCAAATCATCGGCTATCTTTGGAGTGAAAATTTCATCAACAATAGCCCAGTCAAACACATTTCCCCCAAGATTTTCTAAACCCACACTGTCTATTTTTTCAAGTTCATCCTCATTATTTCCAATTAAGGAAGCAGTGAATGTTCCACCACCCAAATCATAAATAATCCACTTTTCAAATGAATCATGATTTGATTGTAACTCATAAGCAATAGCCACAGCAATAGGCTCGGGTATAAGGGAATGAAATCTAAATCCGGCAAGATTAACGGCATCATTAATAGCTTTTGTCTTCAAGTAATTTGAATTTGCTGGGACACAAATAACAGCATGTTCTATATCCACACCAAATTGATGATAAGCAGATATTCTTAAATCTTTTAGGATTTCAGCAGACAATTCTTCAGGAAGCATATCCCGAGAAGATTGTTGAAAATTGAATGAAATTGGAAATCCCATAGTTTGTTTAAATTCAGATATTGCATTTTTATTATCCTCAATCAAAGCCAATCTTGCATCTTCCCCAACATGAATCGTATTATTATCATCAATCAGAACAGCAGAAGGAGTAAAATCATCTCCAGTTTTTCGATTTTTGATAATTAATGGATTTCCATTATTAAAATATGCCATTATCGAATCTGATGTTCCTAAATCAATCGCATAATCAACAGTATCCTGTTTTAACTTATTGTCCGTTTTAAACTCCGAATTCATGTTTTGTTTCCACAAAGACAATTTATATTCATACTTATCTCTAATTTTTGAATCATAAACTACAGCAAATTCCATTAAATTAGATGCATCTATTAAATTATTTGAATTGACTAAATTGAGTGCTCCTGCAACAATTTCTTCAACAGAATAAGTCTTTAAAGTATTGATAACATTTGCATAAATCTCATTAATATGTTTATTAGAATCCATTAATTCCTCAAGAGCAATGATTGATTTGATTAAATTTCTATGACTAGATAAACCTATAAATATTTCCCATAAATCAATATAGACTGCAAATTTATTTTTAAGGGAAGGATTATACGCAATTGCCTCAATTAAAAGTTCACAGGATAATTTATAATTTTTACCCATTAAATTAACAGTGAAAGCTTTGGAAATCAATTTCGCATCAGGATACCTAGATTTCCACATCTGTAAAGTTTCACCATAATATTTACGAATTTGATAATCGTTTAAAACTTCACATTCCAATATCTCAATAGCCTCATTTAACCTATTTTCACATTTGGCCAATTTGAAAGCTTTTATTAAAGAATCATTAATAATATAATCACAATATTCGCCAACAACCTCGTTTGTTGTATTTGTGATGTCATCCTCTTGTAAAGATTTGAGTTTGCCAATAGCTATTTCAACATCACTTAAAAGTTCAGAAGCATTATCATATCTATCTTCAGGAGCAATACTTAAACATTTCATTACAATTTCATCCAAATACTTTGAAACTTTTTTATTATAATGGCTTGGCGGCTTTAAAGGAATTTTCCAAGGTTTCAAATCCAATAAATCTTCAATAGAAAATTTGTCAATATCAAAAGGATAATTGTTAGTCAATAACTGATAAAAAATCACACCCACAGCATAGACATCAGTCATTGTTGAAACATTCTTATTAAAACATTCTGGAGCCATATACGGTCTTGTACCAACTATATCAATGTCTGAAAGACTAGTTGTAACTTCTTTTGCAAAACCAAAATCAGATATTTTAGCAATTAAATCTCCACAAGCATTATAACTAATTAAAATATTGTTGGGCTTTAAATCCCTATGAACAATAGGAGGATTTGTCATATGGAGAGTATTCAAACCATTTAATATTTGCCTGATTAAATCCAAAACACGACTAATTGGCATCAATATTTCTGAGTTAATAAATGAATTTAAATATTGATTTAAGTCTCCTCCTTGAACATATTCCATTACAAAGAAAGCCAGATCTTGTTTTTCAGCTCTGTCAGAATCAGAAATTATTCCCGCATCAAAAATGCTTATTATGTTTTCATGCCTTAATCTGGTTGCAAGCATTACTTCTTTAAAAATAGATTTGATATTTGTAGTTGGACTAATGGGCTCTTTAATAATTTTCATTGCCCTTAAATCATCTAAATAATTATGTTTAACCAAATAAACCTTTGCAAAGGATCCTTCGCCTAAAAATTTTTTAACTTCATACTGGCCATTAAAAAATTCATTAACTAGACTTTTAACTTCATCAAAATCCACAAACATCACCAAATTAGATGACAACTAAAATGAACAGTAAATAACAGCCCCTCCATTACCTCTAGACAATTTAATAAAGGAGTTGCTTCTGATTTTAGTAGGTTTGCCTTTTAAAATTTCAACATCCCCAATAAAAGTGCCATTAGAACTTGCATCATCTAAAACATACCATGCATCATCCTTGTAAAAAATTTTTATATGAGGTTTTGAAATATTAGAAACAGTCGAGTATTCATTATCTAAAAGAATCACAGGTGAGTCAAAATCACCCTCATCGAATTGGTCTTTTCTTCCAATTTGAACAACATCATCCTTATGGATTTTAAATGTTTTACCTTTATCCACACCATTGAATATGGTTAAAGCACAGTGATTGGAATCTGTTAATTGGAGATTGCTTTTATGTAAATCAAAAAATGTGAAAACTTCATCTGACAGGAAAGTAATTTCTAAAAATAAATCTTCAAATGCATCTTCTTTTAAAAGGTAACCTTTAACATTTCTACGACCAATCTTATTAACCACTTCTTTTTTGACAGATATCTCTTCGATTAAATCCGCATCAAGTAGCTGTTTTATGTGCTGACCTAACATTTGAACTGAAATTTCAATATTATATTTATTTAACAATATTGAGTTAATTTCACGAGAATATAATGGTTTTTTCTTAAAATCCCTTAAAATTTCTAAAATTGAGAATCTGACTTTATTGTTAACCGCAGCCAGTTTTACAGATATTATATTTGAATCATATGAATCTAAAACTACCGTATTTTCCATTTCCAAATCACTCATGATAAAATCTCTCCAAATCAAAGGTTAGATATGTAAGATTGTAAATATATTTATCCCAAAAAATATTTAAAATTTCGCAGAAAGTAAAATATTTATAAACTTTTGTATTTAATTTGATAGCATATTCAATTGTTCTTTAAAAGTGAAAGTTCCTTTGAATTACAAAAATAAACGAATTTAAGAATTTTTATGGTTATTAAAGAAATTTAAAACATTTACAACATCTAATTATTTATATTACTACGTTCTAACTAATATTAAACAATTTTAGAGGTTATTAAATGATAAACATTTCTTCAATAAAAACACATATGTACTGTCCAATGAAACTGTATATCCAAACACACATCGATTCAAATGAAAACATTGATTATCAACTAGCCCTTGAAACAAAAAAGCTTAAAATTGATATCCAAGATTTGATTCAGAAAAATATGCGCAAGGTCAAACAGGACATGACACTGCCTGAAATTGAAAACAGATTATCCGAAAATATTGATTATTACATAGAAAGCAATGCTAAAGCAATACAGGAAATTGATTTGAATAACGAATATCCTGAAATTTTAAATGAAATAGTGGACAACACCTACTTTAATATAAAAATAACTGCATTAAAAATAAATCAGGCCATGAATATGCTTAAAAAAAATGCATTTGCAATAACAGACATGTTCTTTCCAAATTGCATGTATTCCTACCTATTAAAAGACCCTCAACTCAAATTAATAGGAGTATGTGACAAAATTGAAATAATAGACGGAAAATATTACCCCGTATCAATAAAAAGCTCAAAACCACCATTAAAAGGTGTTTGGGATCAAGATGCAATAGAATTAGTGGCTCATGCGATTCTACTTGAAGAAGAATTTGACACCGAGATATTTGTGGGCTTTGTCTACTATGAAAAAATTGATGAAAAACGACCAGTAATCATGGATGTAAACTTAAGAAAAGGATTATTTGAAGTTATACGTGAAGTTAATGAAATTATAGACAACAATAAACTTCCAAATGTCAGGATGAGTGAAAAAAAATGTATGAATTGCAAATACAAAGATATTTGCATCAAAAATTAAAATTTAATATTGTCACCAAGCCTCTTAATATCAAATACCGCAGTATCTGCTATTGACATTACTGCCAAAACTCCCGCTTGAATCGGGTCAGTAATAATCAAATCAGCATATTTAGTTACACTTCCAGGCATATTAAGACAAATTACAATTAGGTTATTTTCTTCTTTTACTTTTTTAACTGCTTCAGTAATTTCTCCACCCATCAGCGAACCTGCAAGAACCAATGCACTAACACGAGGCAATCTTGAAATAGCTTCAACAGCTTCGGCCAAATCTTTTTCACCAACAAGAGGAATAGTGTCGATACTAATGCGTTCTCCGCGTATATTATGCCTATCAGCTTCAGTGATAGCCCCCATTGCTACCTGAGATACTTGTGCTCCACCGCCAACAATAATTATACGTTTTCCATAAATATCCAATTGAGAACCATGCAATTCGACAGATTTGATTTCTTCGATGTTTTCCAAATCATAAATTAAAGCGTCAATATCTTCAACATGTTCCAATTCCAAGTTAATGGAACCCACATTATTTTTTTCGACAAAAAGATGAACATAACTAATATTAGCACCATGAGCAGTGATAACATCAGTAATATCATCTAAAACTCCTTTTTTCTCATCTGATTTGATTGTTAATGTATAATCATTCATTTTTCGGCCTAATTTTATCTAATTCTGCATGTGCTTTCTTCCACATGCTTAAATAATTATCATCTTTAGTAACTGGAATAACATCAAGACCCAAATCTTTATGTTCTTTAATCCATTCTTCATGAAAAACGGGTATTTCAATTTTAATTGGTTCGGAAGTTTTATTAACAACAATGAGATTTCTATAAGGGAAATCCCATTCAACAATATATCCTCCCAGACTTACCATGTGATATGGTCTCATAACAAATTTCAAAACAACCACCTCATAATAATCCAAGTACGATAGCTAATACTCCAAGCAAGGTTGCACCTAAAATAGTTGGCAACAATTGTCTGTTTGTAAACACAGGTGAGAATGCTGATAAAATTCCCATCAGGAATACGAATATTAATGCAACTGCAATATTAAGTAAAATTCCCCATGACATAATTGTAGGTGGAACACCAATGAACAATACAGAAAATACTGCTCCAAGTACAAACATTAAAAATCCTCTTGTCAAATAAACAATTGCCCTATATTTAGCGGCATATTCCATATAAGGACCTTCAATAACATCAGATTTAGCTTTTATTATTGAAAACGGATATTCATTTAATACAATCATATATCCAATGAAAAATACAATGGCTGCAAAAGCTCCAGATATTGTAAATAAAAATGGTCCATTAACTTGTTGAAAAGCTACAATATCTTTAAGGAATATACTTCTAGCAGCAGTCACTGGAGCAAATAATGCCAAATAAAGTGGGAAAGAACCATATGTAATCATTCTTAAAGACCTTTTGGAACTTATATCCTCAATAAATGACCTTTGAGCATTCAAATGCGCTCCTCCTTTTGCAAGATCAGGAAATGGCATTCTTAAAGACATGACTGATTTGGATAATGCTCCCATCAACACATAACATATTTCTTCAAGTTTTAAAAGTCCCACAATAGCCACTAAACTTGCCAATGCAGGAATTGCATAAGCCTGAGGAGTTATTGCAATAAGTAAACATAAAACTACAATGAAACATACTATAGGCAATATTTTGTATAAACCTGGAACAGGAGATGCTACTTCAATGTTCTCTTTAAACATGAATTTGATTGGAGCCATAATTCCCGGTGAAATTACGAGCGGTCCAATTCTCTGTTGAATTCTAGCATGAATATATTTCCTTTCAATACCCGGAAGCAATGTTGAAATTACAAAACAAACTAGCACTGTGAGAATTACTATAATAACTGAATTTATTAATGTATTTCCAAACATAATCTACCTCCTAATTATTTCAATTGCCCTGTCCGTACAAGTAAAACATGGATCGCACTGTACAATACATAATTGAGCATCAGTAATCTGATCACCAATACATGCATATTGCATTGCACCAATATTAGCCATTGAAGGAGTTCTTATTACACAATGCCTTACCCTTCCACTTTCAAGAGCATATGAATGATATAATGTTCCTCTTGGAACCTCAATATAACTTTCAGTGAAATCTGTATCAAACATTTCCCAGTCTCTATTGATTACTTTACCTTCGGGAATATTTGCAATGGCTTGGCGAATAATCTTAATTGATTCAAATGACTCTAACGCTCTCATAATCAAGTTTGATTTTACGTCCCCATCAGGTTGGGTAACAACATTGAAGTCAAAATTATCATATTCGAACATTGTTGTCCTCAAATCCCTTGCAACACCAGTAGCCCTTAAGCTAGGCCCTGTAACAGCCAATTCGATAGCTTGTTTTTGAGGTAAAACACCAATGCCAGTAATCCTTGACATTACGATTGAATCTGCCATAAATCTTTCAACAAAACTTGTAAGGCCTTCTTCAACAGCATCCATATCATTTTTAAGCCTTAACAGTTTCGCCTCATCCAAATCACATCTAGGCCTTACACCGCCCAAAACAGAACAACCGTACTGGACCCTGTTTCCCCCAATCATTGCAAGAAGTTCCATTACGATTTCTCTTAAGTAAAACACTCTCATAGAGAATGTTTCATGAGAAAGCACTTCACAACCGTGAGCCAAGTACAGGAAATGTGAATGTAAACGTTCAAGTTCTCCCATAATTACACGAATATATTCCGCCCTTTCAGGAATTTCAATACCTAAACCAATTTCTGCAGTCCGACATGAATTCCATATATGCGAATTGGAACAAATTCCGCAAATCTTCTCAGTAAGTGCATTAGCTTTTTCGACTGGAAGTCCTTCCATAATTCTTTCAATTCCACGATGATTTACACCAATTGTGATTTCCGCTTCCTGAACAATTTCATCTTCAACGAAAAATCTTACCCTATATGGTTCCAATGCAGCAGGGTGAACTGTACCCATTGGAATTTCAGTTTCAATAATATTACTTCTCGGTACTTTTTCATCCATTTAATTTCCCCCTCAGTCCGCATCTAATAATGTAGGTAAAAGTGATACTACTCCAGCCAAAACATCTTGAGGTCTTACAGCACATCCTGGAACTTTTGCATTCACAGGGATGATATTTTCAACCGGACCTTCAATTTCCTCAGATGGAATATCACCGTAACAATTCTTATAAACTCCACCCATTAAAGCGCAACTTCCTGCAGCTACAACCAGCTTAGGATTAGGAATAGCTTCATAGATTGCTTCTAATGGTTTTCTATTTAAATGTGTAACTGGTCCTGTAACAACTAAAACATCAGCTTCACGAGGATTCCATGTTAAAAACACATTATATTGCTCAGCATCAAAACGAGGTGACAAAATTGAGTTAACAATTTCAATGTCGCATCCATTACATCCGCCAGTATAAACCAACATGACATGTATTGCTCTTGCTCTTGAAAATGATTTAATTCCCATCTAATCACCCCCATCCCTATTTTTTAACACTGTATTATCTGATAAATATTGTGCAATGACTTTAAGTTTATCATCAGATATTTTAAACGGTTGATTGAGACAATCTGAAATATCAACTTCTTGATCTCCAACACAGCTTGGGTGTATTGTTCCTTTCTCACCATATAATGAGAATATCGGACAGAAATCATGACAATAATAACATACAACACATTTTTCAAGATTAATTTCAGGTACTTCACTTTTAGTCCAATCATCAGTTAATTTAATAGGGGTTGTTAATTTTTTCATTTCAATTGCGCCTGTTGGGCAGACATTAGCACAACCAGCACACCCTATGCAAGCTTTTTCATCAACTCTATCATCCACTTCAACTGAGAGTGTTGAGATCTGTTTTCTTAACTCCATATCAGTAACTCTATCAGCTGCAAAAAAGATTCTTTTAAAGTTGGTAAAAGCTCCTTCTAAAGCTATTTTAAGTATACCACTCATTTAAATACCCTCTATTGAATCTTTAAAATTTCTTTCGAATAAAAATGCTTTTGCAGGACATGCATTCTTACATGCTCCACAATAAGTACATTTTTCCTCGTTAACTATAAATTGACCATCAATCTCATCAATTGCATCATATGAACATGTTTTATGACATAAACCACAATGCATACATAATTCCTGTTCGATGAAATTAAATCCATCCTTAATATCATATTTATACATTGTAGATTTAGGAATTGCATCAACTGGACAGTGAACAGCGCAATTTTCACATAAGATACATTTATCCAAATTAACTGAAATTGATCCTCTATGCAACGTAATTGCTTCTTCCTGACATACTTCAACACATATTCCGCAGGATATACAATCATCAGTAACTTTTCCATCCCATGAATGTGTCATTGCTTGACGTGCATGAGTTTCATCACAAACCTGAGTACATTTTCCACAGGAAACACAAAATCCAGACAATGTCGGTAGTTCCTTATCATCAAATTCATCATAAATAAACATTTCATCGTCTTCAGTCAATGTGCGAAC
>NZ_JAUNXX010000056.1:0-655 GCF_030539555.1 Methanobrevibacter sp.
TCTTCTGTCATATATTATAATTTGTATTATCTTATTTATTATATTTTTTATATATTTTAGATAATATCTAGTGCTATCCAAGACATTACAAATTAATTTATTTTCGTCCCGCTTGACATTTGTTTTTTGGGAAATATGTACAAACCCTAAATGGTTTACCATTTCTTATAATCTCATACGTCAATCCATCACAATCTTCTTCTGGACATGGTTGTAATGTAGGTATCAAATCTTCTGATTTATTAAATGGACCGCCCTTCCACTTACAATCACCATTTGAACATTTAAAAAATCCTTTTCCAGTTTCTTCATTTTTTGATAAAATTACATGTCCCTTTTTACATGAAGGACAAACCAAATCAATATCAATCATTTTCCGTTTTGATTTTGTTTTTTCTGTTTTCTTCTTATTTTTAGATTTGGATTTCTGTTTTACTTTTCCATTGCACCCATCTTTAAAATAATTACTACAAGCCCTAAATTCGCCGTAAGGTCCTTCTCTCATATATGTTATTCCATTACACTTTGGCACTTCACAGTATTCAATAGTATCAATTTTACCAGTTTTATCAAAACTGCCACCATCCCAATCACATTTAGAGCAAATAACTTTTCCTTGTTTTGTTCTCTTATTCTTTTTAATAATTATATCTCC
>NZ_JAUNXX010000056.1:665-9512 GCF_030539555.1 Methanobrevibacter sp.
ACATTTAAACTTAGTAGTTATTTCATCATAATTATTTGATTTTTTATTTTCAGCCCTTTTCTTGGTTTTAGCATTGGTCTTAGTTTTATCATTTTTAATAGCTTCATTTTCATTGTTAAATATTTTATTTGCCTTTTCTAGTTTTTTACCTTTGAGTTTAATGTTTTTACATTCTTTAGAACATCTGATATAAGGTCCATAAGGTCCATTAACAATATGTTTAACTTTACCACAATCAGGACAAATTTCAATTTCATCTAATAATTCTAAGCTTGAATAAAAAGATCCTCCGCGCCATTCACATCTCCTATGAGAACAATCAAAGAATCTAACTATATCTTCTCCATCATTAGTTTTCAGGATTTTTAATAGTACATCCCCAGTTTTACATATTGGACATTTAAGATGAGTTTTAATTGAATAAACCTTTTTATTTTTCATGAACTCATCAATATCATCAATGATTTCTTCTTTATTTTCATCATGGGAAATAATTTCCAAATCATCAATGTTCTCCTCCAATTCAATAACGAATTCTGATTTATCAGTTTCCGGAACAAGTAGATAAACATTGTTTTTTGTCCTCGTAAGTGCAACATAGAATAATCTTCTCTCCTCCCCATTTGGATATTGGTCAGAATCATTGATTACAAAATTCAATAGCTTATCTTCCACCATCTGGTTTGGAAAACCAACAACATTATTTTCCAGATTAATTAAAATGACATTGTCCTTTTCAAGGCCTTTTGATTTGTGTACTGATATGAAATCAATGTTTAACTTTTTATTCTTTTTATAGATTAATTCATAATCATCTTTGTTTTTCCGTTCAAACAATCCTCCTTCTATAAAATCATTAATGTCAAAATTGTTTCTTCCAAGAATCATGATATCAGAAGAATCTTTAGAAATTTTATTTATCATAAATTCCATTGCTTTGATTTTACTTTCTTTGCTTGCATTATTGTAATAAACCAGTTTAACAGGTTTATTTGTAGAATCTTTTTTAGAATTAAGGGATTTATCGATTTGATTCGGATTTTTCTTGATGAATCTTCCAGATATATCAATCAGTTCCTGGGAGTTACGGTATGTTGTTTGTATTGTTAGCTTATCCGGATTTTCAAAATAGTTTTCAAAATTGGAAAATAATGATACGTCGCATCCTGCAAATCTGTAAATTGACTGCCAGTCATCGCCCACAACACATACCTTAGCATCGGTTTTATCCTGTATTGCCTTAACTAAATTATATCTTGTATACGAAGTGTCCTGATATTCATCAACAAGGATATATCTATAATGTTGATGAAGATTTCCTTTTTCAACTTCACGTGTGGCGTTGTTAATCATGTCATTAAAATCAATTTTTGAAATTTCATTTAGGTAACTTTCATATTGCAGATAAATTTCTTCAACAATATCTAAAAACAAGCTGGTTCTTTTTTTATCAAATTCATCCTCATTACTTTCGTTTTCTTTTTTAAATTCACTGAATTTATCCGCAGCATAATCATTTCCCTTAAACAATGATATGAATTCAGTTATTAAATCTATAAACTTATTAAATTTATTTACATCATTTCTTTCAGTAATTTTTGAAAACAGCCATTCATAATTTATTTCTTTAATTTCAACACCAGACTCTTTAAGTATTTCTTCCAGTTTTATCAGCAATCTGCCTTCAGACATGTAATAGGAATATGTTTCAAGCAAATTGGATCCATATCCTTTATGGGTTGCACGTTTCCAATATATGCCATCACGATATTCCTTTTGGCCTTCTTCATCCCGCCATAGAGCATTGCAATCCCTGTTTACTCCAAAATGTTCCAGATAAAGATCATTATCTTTTATATAGAAATCTGGAGTGTAATTATATAATTTAACATGTTCTTTGATTTCCAACAATTCAAACATGTTGCCCGAAATATCATCCATAACTATAGGATAATCTGTTATTTCACTGAAGTCTTTAAAAATCAGATTAAAGATAAACTCTTTTTGGCTTTGATAATATCTGTTATCAAATTCGAATACTTTTTCATATTCATAATCGATTTGGTGGGCAAAAAGATAATTGGAAATAATCAACTCTTCAAAGCTTCTGACAACCTCATTTCCATAAGTTCTTTTCTCATTATCTCCACCATAAAGCTGTCTTAAAGTTCTAAAATCTCTGGAAGCTTCCAAATCATACACTTCACCAAGTGTTGTTGCATCATCTTCAGTAACTGGAGAATAAAAATAATATGAATAGTAATTTACAATATCATCACGTAATCTTTCATTATCAATAACATTATTTCTAATATAATCCTTTACAAAATTATTCAGCGCATATTCATCAACACTTGAAGGCTGCTTATTGGCTTTTAGAATAGAACCTCCTAAAGAATGAAAAGTCGAGATTTCAACATCTTCAGGCAAATTCTTTCTTAAATCCTCAACAGATGCATTTGAAAATGACAAGCATAAAATTTCATTTGGAGCTATTCCTTTTTTCTCAATTAGGTATCTTACCTTTGCATTGACAGTTAATGTCTTACCGCAACCTGCACCTGCAATAATCTGTGAATTATGTTCATTTCTAACAACAGCCAATCTTTGATTTTTATCCAAGGATTTGCCCTCAATATCATCCAAGAAATCCTTATGTTCAATTAGTTCATTTTGAACATATTTTTCATTTCTAGCTCCTATTAATGACTCCATATTATTATAAACATCTAAAAAATCTTCAAAATCTATTTTTAAATAATTATCTTCTTTGATTAAAGAGTATAACTTCTTGTAGTCCTTTAACAAATCATCCTTTTGTTTGAAAGTAACATAAAAATTTGAATCCAATAGTTCATTGAAGTCATTATGGAATTGTTCTATTTCATCATAATTCTCTATGCCTGATTCAATACTTTTTATGCGTGAAAATTTCTGATTTAAATCATCATCTTTGAGAACATATTCCAAATATTCTAGTTCATATAATTTAAAAAGCTCACTATATTTATTTTTAAATTCTGATTTATCTAATTTGGATGATTTTAAATTTTTTAAATCTTCATTGTATTCCTCAATAATAATTGAAGTTCTAATAAAATTTTCTATATCCCGATTAATATCATTAATATTAATTGTCTTTTTTCCAAATAAAGATCTAATTTTATCAAGAATACTTTTATCTACTTTTTTAGAATTGATATAGTCAGATAAATCTAAAGGAGAACCACATTCCTGACAGAATTCATTTTCAGATTCATTTTTATAATAACAATTAAAACATGACTTTTCAGACATAATACTCCCTTAATGGAATTGTATTAAAATTGTTATTATATTAGTTTTGTAAATTATTTATAATTTCTTATCATTACTAAAATGATTTATCTATGCATCTATTATGAATCCATTCCCTATGTTTTCCAATAGCTACTCTTACAATAACATCAATCAAATCTGTTTCTCCCTCTTTTTTAAAATAGTAATAAGCAGGCCCTTCCAACATCTGCCTTAAATCATAGAATGGTCTTGGTTTGATTGCATCCGGATGCATCAGCCCATAATTCTTTAGGAGTTTAATGTTTTCAGTTTCATATTTCTCCAAATTGGATTTCTGGACTTTGGTAGCTACTGTTTTTTCCTTTTTTTCAAAAATTTTGGCTATTTGTGTTGAATCAATCAGTATGCTTGATTCGATTAAAAGTAGTGTTATTTCTTTTCCTTTGACTGTTATTGTTGTTGGATGTGAATTTTCAGTGTCTAGAATTAGTTTCATTTTATAGCCTCTATTATATAATATAGCTATTTTAGATATTAACTGTTTATGAGTTAATTCATAGCAGAAGAGGTTAGTGAAGAAAAAGCAATTAAAACTTCACTAACATTTTCTTTAGGAGATTAAATATGGTTTTATGCTCTGAATTTACCTTTGATGATTCTGTTAGGTGCATTCATTAACACACCTACGGAAGTAAGTATGAACAGCTTTGTATACATTGGCAATTCATCACGAATGTCCTTTCTCATGAATTCAATCAAAGGATAGAAATCATATACGTCACCGTCTGGTCCTAAAGGAGCAACAGTTGTTCCTGAAATTCTTGAGTATAATAATTTCATTCCAGGATTTTGATAGTCCATACCAATGTAGGTTTTTTCAGCTATTTCAGATCCGCCGTCACAGACTGCTGTTCCTAAAAGGTCAATATTGTCAACACCATAATATGATTTAATAGCTTCAACAGGTTCAACTTGTCTGTTGTTTGCGAACATATCGGATTTTAATGTAGTCAATGATTTGTAATTAACTGCCATACTGTTCAGGTTACAGAAGCTTCCAGCTGATTCCTTGAACTTTTCCTGAGCTTTTAAAATGGTAACTCCACTGTCATCACCAGCAGTATAGTTGTATGTTGCCACTTTAGAGTTGTTTAAAATCATGTTAATAGCTGCTTGTTCTATACTTCTTCCGATAAGTATCCCAACGTCCTGAAGCATGTCGTGAACACTGATTAGGTTGGAATCAAGCATTTGTGCTGAGACATTTAGAACTCCTCCGATTGTGTCGATGGATACGGTGTCACTGACCGGTTTTCTTACGTTCAGTTCCTGTAAAGTAGCACCCGGTGCAATGTCTTTTGCTTCCCCCAATTGTCCTTTGTCAATTATCTCATCGATATTGACTCTTTGTGACATGTAAGTATAATATTGGGAGTTTTCCTCAATTTCCTGCTTTGGAATTAATCTTGTGAATTTCATCCATTTTGCTGAAGTGTCTGCAACAATCTGCGCCATCACTTCATCTTGAACTTTAGCATCATTTCCTTTTGTCAACATTAATATCACCTTATGGCCTGCATTTTCCTGTTAGGGCAAGATGCGGTTTGTTTAATAAAACACCAACCTTGGATTGTATGAATAATTTGGTATACTGAGGTAGCTCATCGTAAATGTCCTTTCTCATGATTTCAATGATTGGATAAAAGTCAGCGATGTTCTCATCACTTGTAATTGGTGCTACAGTTGTTCCTGAAGATTTGGAATACAGTACTGTGAGTGGTGCATTTCTTATATCGAATGCAATATAATCCTTTTCACCAAGCATTGATCCGCCGTCTGCATGGGTTGTTCCTAAAAAGTCAATGTTGTCAACACCATAATAAGCCTGAATCTCTTCTATAGGCTGCACTGACTTATTTGAGATGTAAGCCAATTGTTTGATGTAACTTAATGTCCTGTAGGATTCAACCATTATTGTTAAATCTGCACCAGCGCCTGAACTTCCTTTGAATGCTTCCTGTGCTTTGATAACAAACTGTCCGAAAGCCTCCATTGTATCTTCGGTTTGTGTAGTATTGTATTTTGGAACCTTTGCTGAGCTGACAATGGTATCGTAGATATTATATTCGATTTTATTTGCAATAAGTGTTGCCACATCCGCCAATAAGTCTTCAAAAGAGATTCTGTCACTGTCAAAGACATCCTTATTAACGTTTAAAACTCCTCCGACAGTATCAATGCTGATGGTGTCGGTTACAGGTTTTCTGATATTGAGTTCTTGCAGGGATGCTCCGGGTGCCAAATCTTTTGCTTCACCGAGAAGGCCATGTTTTATAGCCTCATCCAAATTGATGTTTTGTCTAAAGTAAGTATAATAATCAGAATTCTCTTTAATTTCCTGTTTTGGGAAGAGTCTGGCTAGCCTTAATCTTTTAGCTGATTCATCAGTAATAGTTTGAGCTATTACCTCATTTTGCACTTTAGTATCATTTCCTTTGGTTATCATTTAAGCATCACCTATGTCATATGGTCTGAATACTTCAATGTAGTTGTAATCGTCTGAGCTGGCTACTGGGTGCATTGCAATGTATTCGCCGTCATCGGATTTGATAGCTCCAGTGCTTGTTAAAGCAATCCTGTCTTTAACGTTAATGTTTGATAATCCACTAGCTAATTTTAATCTGAATAAATGGCCTAATACTAAGATTGCTGTTTTTCTTTTTCCTCCAGTCATTGTTATTGGATCGTTAACTGCAATGCCCAAGATGATTTCACCTTCCGCTGCAGTGTATTTTTTAACTGTTGGTTTTCCTATATCTGAGTTAGCTGATAAAGTTACGGCGTCATCAACTTTGATTTTGTCCCCTGCATATTCATAACCTGGAGTTTCACCAGTAGGGGTTGTTACAGTGGTTGCAGTGATTGTACCTTCATCCAAAAGGAAAGTTGTGACTTCTTTTCTTTCTTCCAATAATATAATAGAATCTGCCATTAAATATGTCCTCCACTTAAATCTTTATTATGTAATTTATTATTTATAATATATAAAGATTTATATATAATGGCTACTTTTTTAAAAAGTTTAGCAAGGTTGACAATAACATTAACAGTTGATATTGACGGTTGAAAATTAGGATAATTAATTGATATTGCTTTGTTATTGTAAAATAAAGGATAGAATAGAAATAAGCCACTAAACAATAGTGATAAGGATTACTGTGAAATTCATGATGACTTATTTCTATGGAAAACAATAGGAGTAATGTCTTCAATATAATATTAGTTGGTTATGTTATAAATTATTTTCAGCATCAATAATGGATTGGTCAGCCTCACCGGACTTAATCATTTTAATAGCCAAATCAAAATATTATTTAAGTTTTTCAATGAATATTCTATATTATCACTTGTTGATTTGAATTTATCACAAAATTTATTATTGTCGTTTGAAAAAAATATTTATCTTCTCATATTTTTTCATTATATGACTGTTTGAATAATTCCATAAAGTAAGGAACTTCATCAATTTCATTAATTTGAATTTTACAATTTCCAGTTCCCCAATGCCCCACATCAGAAACATCTATTACTTTATTTAGTGGATCATTTGTTTTATCAAATTCCAAATCAATCCAAATTGTTAGATAGTTTTTTAAAATTGCAATTTCACAAACATTCTTTTTAATTACTTTAACAGCGAAATAATGCTTTAGAACAACTATTTCTAAATCATCATATTCACTAATATTTTCCTTTATTTTCTGATAAATCTCTTTTACTTTTTTAGATTTTTTCCTTAAATGACGTGACTCTTTGTATTTTTTAATTTCTTTTGTAACCTTTGTATTTTTTGGATTAAGAGTGTTAATAGATGCCTTATTTTCAGAAACATTAACTTTATCAAATAATATGGTATCATTATTAAATTTAGACACTTCCCATAACTCAAAAGCCAAATCATTAAACTCAACTGATTTAAGTTGGTAAGGTGTAAAACTCGGTGCAATAAACATTACTATAGTCTGAGACCAATCAACATCTGCCTTTTTTAGATTTGCATTTAAATTTTCGTTATATTTTAAAACAAACTCTGCTTTATTGTTTAGTAAGATTGAAAGATAGCTGTAACCTTGATCAATTACACTATAATTCTTATCTCGCTTATATTCAATAATTACAAAAGAACTGGTTTCTTTATTATATGCCAGTGTATCTATCCTTAAATTATCAACGCTGAATTCTGTTTCAACAAATTGTAAATTAAATAGCTTTTCTAAGTTTTGTTCAGTTAATTTTTGTAAATCTTTCTCATATTTGAAATTGACTTTCTTAATTGGTTCTAGATTATTATTTTTGATTTGATAAAGTGACATATTAATATATTGTTACTAATTAGGTAAATAGTTTATATTTATATTTCGACAATTAGATTAATTAATCTCTATTGGATAAATTTGAGTTTGGAGTTTACTGAAAAAAATTTAAATGAAATATATACTATTACATCAGGGCTTTCAAAATCTTCCGAGGAATTTGGATTTGGTTTCCCATTTTTATCATTTAAAACTATATTTTATAATTATTATATCAATGAAGATTTAGATGAATTAGTAAATTCTACAGAAGAAGAACAAAAAAAGCATTCAGTTAAAAAAGGAGATGTATTTCTAACAAGAACTAGTGAAACATTAGATGAACTTGGTATGAGTTGCGTTGCATTAAGAGATTATCCTAATGCTACATTTAATGGTTTTACAAAAAGGTTAAGACCAAAAAAAGATAACGTCATTTATCCATTATATGCTTGTTATTATTTTAGATCAACACTTTTTAGAAAATATGTTGATTCAATGGCAATAATGACAACTAGAGCAAGTTTAAATAATAATATTCTTTCTAGATTACCAATTATATTTCCAAATTATGAAGACCAAAAGAAAATTGGCTATTTATTGCATAATTTAGATAAAAAAATAGAATTAAATAAAGAAATAAATAATCATTTGGAAAATTTATTGATGTCTATTTTTAATAGTTGGTTTATTAATTTCGAAGTATATAATAAATCAAATGGTATGAAATTTGATGAATCCTTTGGTGATGTTCCTAGATTATGGTCTGTTGAAATGTTAGAAGATTATGTGGATTTTGTTACAGGAGTCGAACCCGGAAGTAAAAATTACCATGAGAAACCTGAAATTAATGATATTCCATTTATACGTGTTGGTGATTTGGGATCAAGGACTAATGCAGTTTTCATTGATAAATCACTCTCTAAAAATAAAATTCTTAGTTTTGATGACATTGTATTATCTTTAGATGCAACAGTGGGCATTGTTAAAATGGGATTGAAGGGAGCGTATTCTACAGGAATGCGTAAACTTCAAATAAAAAACGATGATATTAATAAACCATTTTTATATTGCTTAGTGAAATCAAAAAGAATACAAAGAATAATTGAGACTTTTGCTACTGGAACTACAATTTTACATGCTGGAAAATCAATAAAACATATGAATTTTGTTTTATCTGATAAACAGACAATGAACCAATTTGGCAAAATTGGGA
>NZ_JAUNXX010000023.1 GCF_030539555.1 Methanobrevibacter sp.
AAGGTATTAAAGGAAATATTGAGGAAATTGCTAGAAAAATGAAGGGTAAATATCCTGATGTTGAAATTTCTGAAATTACTGGATTATCTATTGAAGAAATTAATGAACTTTGAATTAAATGTTCAATTCAAAAATTAATTATAAATATTTTTAAAAATATATAATCTAATTAATAGGAGACTCAATCATGAAAGTTTTAGTTGTTGGAACCGGTGCTCGTGAACATGCTATTGCTGATGCACTTAAAGATGATGTGGAATTATATTGTTATATGAGTAAGATTAACCCCGGAATGAGCAAAATTGCTGAGTTTAAGCAAGGAGATGAAGGGGAAGTTGAAAAAGTAGCCGAATATGCAGTTGAAAAAGACATTGACATTGCATTTATTGGTCCTGAAGCTCCACTTGGAAAAGGAATTGTGGATGAACTTCAAAAAAATGGGATTAAATGTGTTGGACCGACTCAAAGCGCTGCTAGAATTGAAACAGACAAATCATTTATGAGAAAACTCTTTGAAGATTATGAAATCGAAGGATCACTAGTTTATAAAGTATTCGATAACTCTGAAGATGTTTCTAAATTCTTAGATGAATTCGACCGTGACGTTGTAGTAAAACCTGTTGGATTAACTGGTGGTAAAGGAGTTAAGATAGTGGGAGACCACTTGAAAGATAATGAAGAGGCAAAAAAATACTCATGTGAAGTTATTGATAATGCAATGGGCGGATTTGCTCAGGTAATTATTGAAGAAAGATTGATTGGTGAAGAATTTACAATCCAGGCATTTTGTGACGGAGAACACTTGGCACCAATGCCTGCAGCACAGGACCATCCTCATGCATTTGAAGGAGATGTAGGTGCAATCACCGGTGGAATGGGTTCATACTCTGATGTTGGTGGTTTATTACCATTTTTAACTCAGGAAGATTATGATGCCGCAGTTGAAATAATGAAAGAAACTTTAAAAGCTATTGCTGAAGAAGCAGAACCATACAAAGGTATTCTATATGGTCAGTTCATGTTAACTGCTGATGGTCCTAAATTAATTGAATATAATGCAAGATTTGGAGATCCCGAAGCAATGAATGTTTTACCACTCTTAAAAACTCCATTGGCCGATATTTGTCAAAATATTGTTGATGGCACATTAGATAAAGCAGAATTTGAAGACAAAGCTAGCGTATGCAAATACATTGTACCTGACGGATATCCTGAAACAGAATACGCTGGAGAGTTAATTGAAGTGGATGAGGAAGCCATTGAGGATATGGGTGCAAAAGTATTCTATGCTGCTGTATCACAAGAGGAGGATGGAATTCACCTGTCCGGTTCAAGGGCATTAGGTATTGTGGCTAGTGGCGAATCCATTGAGGAAGCTGAAAAGATAGCTGAAAAAGCATGTGAATTCGTTAAAGGTAATGTTTACCATAGAAAAGATGTCGGTACAACAGAACTTGTAAACAAACGTGTCGAACACATGAGAGAAATTTTAAATTAAATTTCTTTTCTTTTTTTTTAATTTTGGTGATAACAATTAAAGAAGAACTGACACCTGAAGAAATTGAAGAGTTAAAAAACAGTATTCATGAAAAAATTGAAATTATAAAAGAGAATGCTGCGGATGAAGAAACTTTTAAAAAATGGGAAAGATTTTCCACTATATTAAAAGATAAAGATTCTAAATTTAGTGATAATCCTAAAAAAGCCAGTAGATATGTTAAGTTTGATAAGGGTTTAAGCTTTTATCAACGTTTTTTACAAGCTTTTGAAAGAGATGTCGATATTGATCCGGGTAGATTAATGGGTCTTACTGATGGCATTTTCGGGATGGTAATGACTCTTTTGGTTTTTGGTATTGCCCTTCCTGAAATGTTTATAACTAATTACTCTGATTTTATAACATTTATCACAACATTAGCGCCTACTATTGGAGTGACAATTGTTAGTTTCATATTAATTAGTTCATTTTGGGTTTATCATCATGAGTTTATAAAAGTCAATAATCTCAATATTCCTTATTTATGGTTGAATATATTATTTTTGATTTGCATATCATTTATTCCATTTACTACTTCGTTAATTGGAAATTATTCTCATTTCTTTTTATCTGAAGCTTTATTTGGTTTGAATATATTTTTAACAATAGTTTCATTCATGTTAGTATATCATTATGCATATAAAAGAAACTTCCTTGATCCGATGCCCTCAAAGGACGAAACTCGTCGTGTTTCCCATACTTTTTATTTAATTATGGGGTTGACTATTATTGTAAATCTCCTAGATTTCCATGTTTCAGGTAATTTTATATATTTATTTTTATTGGTTCCAATAATTTCTACATTTAGGGATATTGGATACAGAATGACTTCATAGAAACATTTAATATAGATTAATAAAAGATATTTATTTTTCTTAATAGTAAAGGGGAATTAAAATGGGCAGTTTATTATCAATTTGTGATATTAAAGATGATGTTAAATATATTTTAGATTTGGCCAGCAAAATCAAAGCGGGCGAAGTTGAAGAAAAACCTCTTGAAGGTAAAACATTAGCAATGATTTTTCAGAAGTCATCTACAAGAACTAGGGTTTCTTTTGATGTTGGAATGTATCAATTAGGTGGAAGAGCAATTTTCTTATCTTCCAATGATTTACAGATGGGTAGAGGGGAACCAATTTTAGATACTGCAAAAGTTTTAAGCCGTTTTGTTGATGGAATAATGATTCGTGCTATAAAGCATAGTGATGTCGAAGAACTAGCCAAACATTCCGATGTTCCAGTCATTAGTGGATTAACCGATTTGGAACACCCTTGCCAAGCACTTGCTGACATGTTAACAATTAAAGAACATTTTGGCGAGTGGAAAGGTAAAAAAATCTGTTTTGTCGGTGATGGAAACAATGTATGTAATTCCCTTTTATTGATTGCTCCATTGCTTGGAATGGACATGTCTATTGCCTGCCCTAAAGGTTATGAACCTTCTGAAGATATTTTAAAGACAGCTAATGAATATGCTAATGAAAATAATACTGAAATTACTGTCAGTGATGATATTGGAGTAGCTTTGGAAAATGTTGATGTAGTTTATACTGATGTTTGGGTAAGTATGGGAGATGAATCTGAAAAAGCTCAAAGAGAAATTGACTTCGCACGGTTCCAAGTTAATTCAGATTTAATGGCATTAGCCAATGATGGAGCTATTTTCATGCATTGTTTACCTGCAATCAGAGGTCAGGAAGTGTCAAGTGAAGTAATTGACGGACCTCAATCTGTAATTTATGATGAGGCAGAAAACAGAATGCATGCTCAAAAGGCGGTATTATATTACTATTTGAAAGATGATTAACTGTTTAATACAGTTATCTAAATTTTCATAAAATATAGTTTAAACACCACTTAATTATTATTTCTAAAAATATTATTAAACCGATTCCACCAATAAAACCAGTGAAAAATCTTAATGTATTGTTGCTTTCCCTATATCCGAGTAATTGTGTAAAGCCATCTATTGAGGTAGGAATTAATAAAAAAATTGAAATTATTAATAGATTTAAAGTATAATCTATAGCATAGAATCGGTTATATATTAAAAATGCAATCAAACCTGTATAGAACCCGGTACATCTTGCACAAACTGGAAATTGATGACCTTTAATAAAGAAGCTTCTTTCAGGTTTCCTATGGCAAATTAAATTTAAGATATTCATTTTTGTTCACAGTGGTTAATGTTAAATATTAAGATTAATTTTTTTAAGATAATTATATATATTTTTTCATACAGAGTTAAAGTTATAATAAATAAAAAGGTTTTTAAAATGAGAGGCGGAGAAGCGATAATTGAATCCCTTAAAAATATGGGGGTTGAAACAATATTTGGTTATCCTGGCGGACAAACCATACCATTCTATGACATGTTATATGATGCAGATATAAATCATATATTAGTTAGACACGAACAATGCGCAGCTCATGCAGCAGATGGATATGCAAGAGCTTCAGGCAAAGTGGGTGTGTGTTTGGCAACTTCAGGTCCGGGTGCAACAAATCTTGTAACAGGTATTGGAACTGCTTTTATGGATTCTTCTCCAATTGTGGCTATTACCGGACAAGTTCCTACTCATTTAATTGGAAATGATGCATTCCAAGAAGCAGATATTGTTGGAATCACAATGCCTATTGTTAAACATTCATACCAGCCAAAAGATCCGGATTTGATTCCTTCTGTTGTTAAAACTAGTTTTGAAATTGCTAAAAGTGGAAGGCCGGGACCAGTTTTAATTGATGTTCCTAAAGAAGTTCAGGAAGGGGAATTGACTAAATTTGATGATTCTTTAATTCAAACTCCTGGATACAACCCTACCTTAAAAGGCAATATTAGGCAAATCAAAAAAGCGTGTGATTTAATCAAACAAGCTAAAAGGCCATTAATTTTAGCCGGTGCGGGTGTTATTATATCAAATGCATGTTGTGAGTTAAAAAAACTTGCTGATACTATTAATGCTCCTGTCATGACATCATTATTAGGTAAAGGTGCTTTTGATGAAACCGATGATTTGGCATTAGGAATGTTAGGGATGCATGGAAGAAAAGTATCAAATGACACAATTAATGAATCAGATTTATTAATTGCCATTGGGATTAGATTTTCAGATAGGACTACTGGCAGATTAGATAGTTTTGTTCCTAATACAAAAATTATTCATATTGATATAGACCCTGCAGAAATTGGTAAAAATGTAGATGTGGATTTGCCTATTGTAGGTGATGCTCGAAATGTTTTAAAATCATTGAATGGATTATTAACTGATTATAATGTTTCTAGTGATGTAAATGCTTGGACAGAAATGATTAAACAAAGAAAAAAAGATCTGCTTCCAAGGGTAACTTATGATGATGTTCCATTAAAACCACAGACTGTTATTAAGGAAATTTCAGAAGTACTGACTCCTGAATCAATTTTAACAACAGATGTTGGCCAGAATCAAATGTGGGCAGCACATTTCTATGACACTCAAAAACCGCGCAAATTCATTTCTTCAGGAGGACTTGGAACCATGGGATTCGGATTCCCTTCAGCTATTGGTGCTAAAATTGCCTGTCCTGATGACCCTGTAGTATCAATAAACGGTGACGGTGGATTTTTAATGGTTTGTCAAGAATTAGCCACTGTTCGCGAGTATGATTTACCAGTTATTGCAGTTGTTTTAGAAAATAGAACCTTGGGAATGGTTTATCAATGGCAAAGTTTATTATATGATGAAAGACATTCACAGACATTGCTCGGAAACAGTCCGGACTTTGTCAAATTAGCAGAAAGTTTTGGAGTTAATGCTCAAAGAATCGAAAAACCTGGTGAAACTAAAGAGGCTTTACAAAAAGCCATTAAAGATAATGAACCGATATTATTGGATGTTGTTGTTAATCCTGATGAATTACTTCCTATGCTTCCTCCTGGAGCCGGAATTAATGAAATGATTGGTGAATATAAACTTGAAAAGGATGTGTAGGTGATAAAAATGACTAAAGAATATCATGTTATTTCTACATTGGTTGAAGATAAGCCGGGAGTTTTACAAAAGGTAGCTGGTCTATTTACAAGAAGAGGTTTCAACATTGACAGTATTACTGTTGGAGAATCTGAAGTGGAAGGATTGTCCCGTATGGTTATTTCAGTACATGCTGATAAAAAAGGATTGGAACAAGTTACAAAGCAACTAAACAAATTGGTTGATGTTATCAAGATTAAAGATATTACTAAAAATGCTGTTAAGAGGGAATTATGTCTTATTAAAGTTAATATTCCTAATGAAAAAGCAAGAGCAGAAATAATGCAATATACTAATATTTTCAGAGCAAAAATTGTTGATGTTTCAGAAGAAACTTTAATGATTGAAATTACTGGGGATATGGAAAAAATTAATGCATTTGTATCTTTATTAAAAGGTTATGGAATCAAAAAGATTTCACGTACCGGCCTCACAGCTATGGCAAGGGGAGTATAAAATGACTATATTAGAAAATGTTTTAGAAGATAATAAAAAGTTTGTTGAAAATTTTGAAGGCGAAGAAATGTCTCACCATGCTCAAAAAAAGTTAGCTATTCTAACTTGCATGGATTGTAGATTAATTGACTTTTTCGAACCTGCATTAGGTCTTGAAAGAGGAGATGCAAAAATAGTTAGAAATGCTGGAAACTCCATAGTTGGAGAAGATGCAATAAGATCAATTGGTGCAGCTTTATATAACCTTGGTGCTGAAGAAGTAATGGTTGTAGGTCACACTGAATGTGGTATGGCCGGCGCAGATGCAGAAGCATTAAAAGAAAAAATGCTTGCAAGAGGCATCAAAGAAGAAGATATTGCAAAATATGACTTGGCTGAATGGATTGGTGGATTCGAATCAGAAGAAGAAAACGTTAAAAACGTTGTCGAAAAAATCAAAAACCACCCGTTAATCCCAGATGTGCCAGTACATGGTCTTATTATTGATATAGTAACTGGTGAGTTAAAAGTTTTAGTAGATGGATACTAATCATCCATTATTTTTTTTAAAAAAAGATAAGAGAATATTATTTTAAATAATATTCCTTTTAATTTTATTTTTTAACTGTAATTAAGCTTTTTGCTGAAATAATATAGTTGCTATTTCCGGATGAAATCACCACTATATGTTTTCCGACTTTTAGTTTATTTGTGTTAATCTTTGCAATTCCATTTTTATTTGTTTTTACAGTATATGTTTTATATTTTTTACCTGTATATACTTTAATTTTTACTTTAACATTTTTTACAGCTTTTTTTGCAAATTTAACAGTAACCTTAAAGAATTCTGATTTTTTAAAGTGGTTTACTACTTTTGAAGCTTTGACTGTAGTTTTCGCTTTAGCTATTTTCACATTAATTGTTTTTTTGATTTTTGTGTTTAATATACTAATTTCAATTTTATGTGTACCAACTGTAAGTGTTTTTGGCATTTTAAATGTAGCTATTCCTTTAGAGTCAGTTAAGGAATAATAGGTTTTTGATTTACCATTAGTATATACTTTAAAGGCATATTTAATATTCTTTAAATTAGTGGCGCTGTTATTGACAATAGTATTTATTTTTAATTTGCTGTTTATTATTGAATATTTATTTGAGGCAAAGTTAATTTTGTTAACTTTAATGCCAGTTATTGTTGGTATTACTGTCAAATTCAAATTTATTCCGTATTCAGAATAAACGAACTCAACTCTATCGGTATAATAAACTTTTAAGCAAAGATTACCTATTTTATTTAAGTTGTATTTAGCGATTCCATTTGAGTCTGTTTTAATTGTTGTTGTAAGTTCTGTTTCATCATTTAGATTTCGAATAAAAATCTCTAAATCACTAACCGGGTTTCCACTATTGTCTTTAACATTAATGATTAGATTGTCATTGAAGATGTAGACTTCAGAGTTGTTAATTATTGTTATCTTATGGGATGTGTCCATGTTAATGTCTTCAGCATTAATCTCATATTTTCCAGTATTATTTACAAGGTAAGAGTTTTCTACTGTGTAATTTGTTTTAACTTGGCATTCTATTTTTACAACTGAACCGCTTTCAAATGTGTCATCGTCAAACTGGAATACTTCATAATAATTTATAGTTCTAATTGTTTCTGTGACATTCCAGTCATTGTTGAATATGGAATTTTTAATTTGGGCATCTGAGAAAAATAATTCGATACTTGACTTGTTAAATTCGCAATTATCTATCAGGACATTACTATCTTCTGATTTAATGGTGGAATTATTAACAAATGATTTTTCCAGGTTTATATTTGTTTTTCCAGCACCATAATCTGTTGTAATATCCATAGAACAATTATTTATGATAGTATTTAATATGGTTAGTTTGCTTACATGTCCAAAATAACCTGCGGACATGTGAAAATCTCCATTTGTTATATTTGAATTATTTAAAGATATGTCTGAAAGGCTGAAATGGATTTCAGGATTATTAATGCTGCTGTTTGCAATTTTAATTCTGTTAGAACTGCCTCGCATATTTGAATTGTTGAAGTTTGAGTTGGTAATTGTGATATTGTAGTCGGATAATGTAATGTTTGAATCATAAAGATTTGAGTTTATCAAATCAAGACAGTTTCTTATCCAAAATCTGGATCCTCCCACGAATTCAATGTAATTAGGTGAATATAAGCTTTTAAAAGTAATAATGGACTGGCGGAAGTTACAGTTTATAATTTTTGAATAATCTTCATATAAATCGTTTTCATATCCTATGAATAGACCTATTTCAATTTTGGATTTATCAAAACTACAATTTTTGAAGGTATTTCCAAATTCATAGCTAGTAAATGTTGTATTTATGAACTTACAGTTTTCGAATGTCATTTCATGCCATGTGGTCATATTCAAATCCTTAAATATGATATTTTTAAAGGTAATACTTTTACCTAAATCCTTAAAAACATATCCTTCTCGCCAGAATATGATTGGGGTGTCGTTATTTACATTGTCTTGAGTTTCATTAACATCAAGGAACAGCGAAGTATTGTTTCCATCAATTATTGTTTTTCCTTCAATCCCCTTGATTGTTATGGATTTATTTAAAACAATGTGTGTTTCATTTTCCGGATTTAAATAATATGTATTTTCATCAAGGCTTACAGTTCCGTTATCTTCACATTCATCAATCAAATCTTTAATATTATGATTTTGCGGAGTGTCTCCTACACTTAATTCTGAATTTGCATCGTCTGTAATATTTTCATTGGCACAAACCATTCCAATGCATAAAAATAGAACGGATGCAAATAAAAAGAATTTTAGAAATTTGTTTTTGATAATATCACCTGAATGAATATATTATATTGATACAATTTAAACATTTGTTTGGTGTGTTAATTTAAGTTACTTTTATAAATATTAAAAGTCATATCTATTATGTGATATTTTATATCTATAATTTTTATTAAGAGATGATTTTATGAAAATGTATTACGATGCGGATGTAAATACTGATGCTCTTGAAGGAAAAACCATTGCGGTAATCGGTTATGGTTCTCAAGGTAGAGCACAATCTAGAAATATGGCTGACAGTGGAGCAAATGTTATTGTTGGTGTAAGAGAAAACGGTAGTTCTTGGAATTTAGTCCAAGAAGATGGAATGACAGTAAAAACTATTGAAGATGCAGCTAAAGAAGCTGATATTATTCATATTTTACTTCCTGATGAAATCCAAGAAAAAGTATACAATGAACAGATTGCACCTTATGTTGAAGCTGGAAACACTATTTCATTCTCTCACGGTTACAACATTCACTTTGAATTAATAAAACCTGGCGAAGATGTTAATATAGTAATGTTTGCACCAAAAGGACCTGGGTCCATGGTAAGAAGAACTTACGAAGAGGGATTCGGTATTCCTGGTTTAGTTGCTGTCCAACAAGACGCTACAGGTGATGCTTTACAACTTGCATTAGGTATGGCAAAAGCTTGCGGATTGACCAAAGCCGGTGTTTTAGAAACTACTTTCCAAGAAGAAACTGAAACTGACTTATTCGGTGAACAAACCGTATTATGCGGTGGTATTACTGAATTAATCAATGCAGGATTCACCACTTTAGTGGAAGCAGGTTACCAACCTGAAATCGCTTACTTTGAAACCTGTCACGAAGTAAAACTTATTGTAGATTTAATTTATGAAAAAGGTTTTGCCGGAATGTGGCATGATGTAAGTAACACTGCTGAATTTGGTGGTTTAACAAGAGGTAAAAAAATTATCACTGATGAAGCAAGAGAAGGTATGAAAGAAACTTTAAAACAAATTCAAGATGGAACCTTCAAAAAAGAATGGGCAGATGAAAACCGTACTGACGGAGCTAACTTAAAAGAAATGAGAGCTGCTGAAAGTCAAAAAGAAATCGAAATTGTTGGTGAAAGACTCAGAAAAGCTTGCGGATTACAAAAAGACGATTAAGTCTTTTTGTTCTTTTTTTTTATTTTATTTATTTTGTGATAATCATGGTATTTATTGGTATGGACCATGGAACTACTGGAATCTCTTTTTGCATAATGTCTGATGAAGGCAATGTTGTTGATGTTTTTAAAATTGGAAGAGAAGAAAGTAAAAAAGGTTTGGTTTCTGCAACAGAAGAGCTGAAAAAACGCGTTGACTTTAATGATGTTAAATTAATGGCCATCACTTATGCAATGGGTGATGGAATAAATAAAATTTTACCGACTGAAAAAGTCAGGGATAGGGGAATTTTATCCATCAATGGTGCAGGTAAAGTCACTGGTGGAGGTACATCTGTATTTTCTGAATTGCAGGAATTAGATATTCCTTCTGTAATGATTCCTGGTCTTCATAAAGATTCTAATTCTTTGGATAAATTATTTAGAGCGGCTTATTCTCACCAAGCAAGTCCTGAAAAAGTGAGTATTTCATATAATGCAATTAAGCAAACCGGTTGGAATAACTTTATTGTAGCAGATATTTCATCAAATAGTGTAGATATTCTAATAGAGGATGGTAAAATTAAAGGAGCTATCGATGCATGTTTAGGCGCTATGGGTATTGTGCATGGACCTATCGATTTGGAAATGATAAGGGACATTGATGAAAATAATGCATCTGCAAACAGATGTTTTTCACATGCCGGTGCAATTAAAATTGCAGGAATTGATGGAAAAGTAGCAAATATGAAAGATCAACTTTTAGAAAACTACAGAAACGGTGATGAAAAAGCAAAATTAGCTATTGATACATTAATCATGACAGTTGCTATGGAAATTGCCGGTCTGGATGTAGTTTGCAGTAATGAAATAGAAGGCATTGTTTTAACAGGATCTGTTGGAAGTGCTACAGAACCGTTTAACTTTAAAGATGAAATTAACAAATATTTCAATAATAAATATCCTTTAAAAGTAATTTCAAAAGAATCTGGAGCGATTGGTGCTGCACAAATAGCGATGGATGTTTTCAATGGTAAAAAAGAAATCTTAGGGATTGAAGTAGATATCTAAGATTTCAATCTTCTTTTAAGCTAATAAAAATAATATTTCCGCCTTTAACTGTTTCAATACCATTTTCATTTTCAAGGACAAGATTTAAGTAATTATCTATAGCTATTACTTTTCCTTCACTTTGATAGTTGCCTCTTAAATCTACAGTTACATATTTATCTTTAAATTGTGTAAAAAGTTTGTTTACATTATCTTTATCATAACTCATTTTTTCAAATCCTTGATTAATAATTCTATTTTTATTTTTATATTTCAACTTTAAATACTTTAATGTTGATAATATATACTATGGCAATTAATCAATTAGAAGAAAATTTAGAAGCTATTACAAGAACAATTGAACAGTTAAAAAAAGATGGTTGTACTGATGAAAAGATTTTAAATGAACTTCGTGAACAAAGAGATAAGATACTTAAGGATTTAAATTTATAGGTATTTTACTCAAACCATTCTTTCAACAAACTCATATCACTTGTTAAATCTATTTTTAAGGGTGTTACAGTAGTTTTTTGAGCTTTACATAATTCATATCCATCACTTCCAGGTTCATCAAAATCATATGGTTCTCCACCAATCCAGTAATATGGTTTTCCGCGTGGATCTTGACGTTTATGAATTATTGGAGTATACATCCTTTTTCCTAATTTTACCACTTCAAACTCTTCATTTATTGGATTTTCAGGTATATTAACATTTAATAAATCAATTCCTTCAGGTAATCCTTTTTTAAGCACGATTTTAGCTAGTTTATTTAGCATTTTGCCTGAAAATTCAAAATCTATTTCAATTTCCCCATTTTCAAATTTGATGTCATCCCTAACGACCTCTTGGGAAATTGCTATTGTTGGTATTCCAAAGCTTGCCGCTTCAATCGCTGCTCCAAGTGTTCCTGATGTTGTTAATTCTGCTTGTCCAAGATTAAAACCAGTGTTGATTCCGGAAATCATGATGTCCGGTTTTTCATCAAGAATTTTAAAAAGTCCAATTGTCACGGCATCTGTTGGTGTTCCGCTTACACCATATCCAAGGCTGCCGTCTTTCAATGTATATTCATTTACTCTTAATGGTTCGAATAATGTTAATGCATGACCTATTCCACTTTGTTGTGTTTCAGGAGCTACTACATATGTATCACATAAATTATCTACTGCTTTTTTAGCAGATAAGATTCCTGAAGCGGTTATTCCATCATCATTACTTATTAATGCTTTCATATATTTATTAAGGTATAATCTCGTTAAAATAATTTTATATTTTGAGTCAATATGATAAACTTTAATAATAATTTCAATTATAAAATATATTATTAATTTTTTAAAAAACACATGCGGGTGGAAATTTGGAAAAACCACAACTTATTAATTTTATAGCTAAAGTAATGGAGGACTCTGGTTTCAAGGTTTATAAGAATTTTAAAACTTCACAGAAAGTTATAGATATATATGCTATATTACCAACAACTATAGGAGATTTTGGAGTTGTTGTAGCGTGTAAAAACTATGATAAAAACTTTGAAATTGGAGTTGATGTTTTAAAAGAGATGGAAGAAGTTGGAGAAAGTTTGAAAGCATCTAAAGTAACTATTGTTTCCTCTTCTTATTTTTCAAGTCAGGCAACTAATTATGCACTTAGAAAAAATATTAAGTTAGTAGACAGGAATAACTTGCTTGAACTTGCTAAAAGATATCAGGATAGGACTTCTCAAACTACTTTGGATAATACTCCATATGACGGAGGGGCATCAGCTTATATTGAAGAGGAATATCCTGATTATCAGTATGATGCGTCTGACATGGAATATCTAATGCAAAGAAGAGATCAAAACCCTACTGTATATAAAAATACACTTTATAGGCAAATTGATGAGGATAAATCCAGATTGGGATTGTCATCATTGCTAAATAGGGCGAATTCTGTTAGGAATAATGGTCCGACTACATTATATAATTATAATCAAAGATCCAATATTATTTCTGATTCATTGTTCTTCAGATTAATCCAAAACCCAATAATTATGATTTTTTTTGTTGTAGTAGTATCATATCTTATTGCATTCATTGGTGGAAATCTTTTAGGGATGGATGCAGGTATTACCGGACTAATTGAAATGATTGTAGCTTTAGTTTTATCTTATGGTCTTTCATTATTAACAGAAAGAAATAGTGATTTCATAGTTAAAGGAACATTCATATTCTTTATTTCATTAGTAATATTGATTATATTAATTTTTGTTTAATTTGATATAATTAAAATTAATTACTATTAAAATTAATCCTAAAAGATATAAGAACCAAACCATTATGTCTGTGGGTCCGGTTTCTATCCAAATTAATGTGTGTGTTAATATAATGGAGTAAATTCCTACTCCTATTCCTTCTTTTATTTTATGTACTAATTGTAGGAATGCTCCCATAAAGAACATTTGAATTACAAGGCCGATTAATCCAAAATCAAGATATATGGGTCCAAATAATGTGGATGTTAGACATACGTCATAATGCAGCACGTATTGACCTATAAATGTTCTTGGACTTCCTGATGAGAAAATCATGCTTAGAATATGGCCATGTGTAGTTCCGCCTAATGTAATTATTTTTTCAAAAACTTCTAATGTGAATGCCACCCTATAGAAAACAAGTTCGATGGGATTTAAGGTCCAGTGCTGATTTGCAATTGATTGGGATGCAATATATCCTACACCCAGGATTCCAATAACTATTATGGCAATGAAGATTATACCCATTTTTTTAGATATTTTCTTAAGATAATACATTGTAATAAAGGAACTACCTAAAATTCCAAGAACTGATGTTCTATATCCGTTTAAACCGAAAATTAATGCTCCTAGAACTACCAATAATAAATATTTTTCATTATAATATTTTGCAAGGAGTATGTTGACCATTATTAAAAAGAGAGGATAAGCTATTCTCCAGATATTGGTTGTAGCATTTGATTTCAAAACACTATTAAAAAGAGGTATTCCTCCAATCAGAATCATATTTAGAGTTTGTAGGATTAAAGCTATTATCACTAGTATAACTAACAGTTTTTCAGACAGGAAGTTCAGTTCTTTTGTTTTTTCTATATATACCTTGTATTTGACACAAACAGCACTGGTTGTAAATATTATGCAGGAAAAGACAATGGTTATGATGACTTCCAGACTTAAGGGATTTTCAAATCTGTAGTTAAACGATCCGACAAAACCCATTACTAGAAATATAAGTATGGCAACTACTATTAATAATGGTTGGAAAAAATCCATTTTTTCAAATTTCAAGTTATCCTCCAAGCTCATTAGATGAAATTGCTAAATTCCCTCCAAAATTTGGCATTGCCGCTACATGTGTGTGAACATAACTTGCAAGAGTATTGCCTTGAATAAATCCATCTTGGTTATCATAAGAACCTTTTCCTCTTAAAATATTGAATGCAAATTCATGTCTGAGATTATCTTCACAAACCAATACTTTTGAATAGTGGAATTCATGTCCATTGAATTTTTCACCTTTTTTAGAAATAATGTTGTCCTGAGTGACTTCAGCTATAGTATATTTTAGAGCTTGCACTCTGTCTGTTAGAATTGATTTGTAAGGATATACATTAACTACTTTGTCATCATGGATAGAATTCATAAGATACATTAAACCGCCACATTCTGCAAATATTGGTCTATCTTCAAGGTGGAAAGTCTTGATTTCCTGAAGCATTTTTTCATTTTCACTCAATTCTTTTGAAAATAGTTCCGGATATCCGCCACCGATATATAATCCGTCAACATCTGGCAATTCTTCATCATTTAATGGTGAAAAATATTCTATTTTAGCCTTATTTGCTTCTAAAGATTCTATATTTTCTTTATAATAAAAATTAAATACTTCATCGTATGCTATTCCAATCTTAACTTTCTGTTTATTTATTTCATTCCAGATTGGAACGATATTTGAAGTAATTTTTGGAGCAGTTTTTGCAATTTCAACTAATCTGTCCAAATCTATTGAATTTTTGATAACTTCACTCCAGATGTCAATAAATTTTAGAGAATTTTCTCTTTCACGTGCAGGAACAAGTCCTAAATGTCTCTGTTCAATTGATATTTTATCGTCACGGGTGATTCCACCAATAACTTCTGTATTTGTTAGTTCTTCAATTGATTTTTTAGTCTTTAAATAATGAGCTTTATTTTTAACTTTATTTAAAATAACTCCGGCAATATTTATTTCAGGGTCAAGTGCTTTGAAACCTAAAACGAGTGCTGCGGCACTTTTAACTAAACTTCGGGAATTTATAATTAAAATAACTGGGGCATTTAATGATTTAGCTACAGATGCAGTACTCCCTATATCGTTGATGGAGTCTATTCCTTCATAAAGACCTCTTACACCTTCAATAACTGCTATGTCCTTTCCTTCCATTCCTTTTAAAAAAGAATCCCTGACCTGACCTTCTTTCATAAAAAATGAATCTAAGTTTCTAGAAGTATTTCCAGTAGCTAATGTGTGATAAGAAGGATCGATATAGTCCGGTCCGACTTTGAAAGGTTGGACATTAAATTTTTCACTTAATGCTTTCATTATTCCTGTAGATATTGTTGTCTTTCCAACTGCACTACCAGTTCCCGCTAAAATAATTCTCATAATTATACTTTGCATTTTGTTATATAACAATTTTTTGTATAATTAAATCATTTTATATAATATTAAAAATAAAATTTAAATCATAATATATGGTGATTAAATGAGAATTTTACTAATCCATTCTGATTATTTAAATTACAATGTAAAGAATAAAACACCTGTTGCTGAAGAAATCGACGACGCTAAAATGGAAGGTGCCTTCGATGAATCTTTAGTTGTATTTACAAGTGTTGAAAAAGATGATGAAAATAATCCGGCAGGCATCGTTAAAAATTTAGTTAGTGAAGTTATAAAAACCAATGAACAAGTTAATGCTGAAAATATTGTTTTATATCCATATGCTCACTTATCTTCTTCATTAGGTTCTCCAAAAGTTGCTGTTCAAATTTTAAAAGATACTGAAGAGGCTTTACTTGCTGAAAATTTAAATGTTAAAAGAGTACCTTTCGGATGGTATAAAGCATTTGAAATTTCCTGTAAAGGACACCCGTTAAGTGAACTTTCAAGAACCATTACTGCCGATGCTGATGAAGAAAAAGTTGAAAGAAAACCTTCTAAATGGCAAATCCTTGAAGGAGATAAAATAACTCAAATTGATGACTTTAACTTTGAAAACAGAGCTTTCAAGCAACTCGTTGATTATGAACTTGGACGTGGTGCGTCCGATGAGGGCGAACCTCCTCACGTTAAACTGATGAGAGAAAAAGAAATCTGTGATTATGAGCCTGCTTCTGATGTTGGAAATCTCAGATGGTATCCTAAAGGAAAATTAATCAGAGATTTGCTTGCTGATTATGTTTATGATTTAACTGTAGAACGTGGAGCTATGCCTGTTGAAACTCCAATTTTCTATGATCTGGACAATCAGGCAATTTATGAGCATGCTTATAAGTTCGGTGAAAGACAGTACAGAACCGATACCAAAAAGAATTTAATGCTTAGATTCGCTGCATGTTTCGGTGCATTCAGATTGACATCTGATTCATATTTGACCTGGAAAAATTTACCGGCTAAAATCTTTGAATTAACCAGATACAGTTTCCGTTTTGAGAAAAAAGGTGAAGTTGTTGGTCTTAAAAGATTAAGAGCATTTACTATGCCTGACTGTCACTCATTCTGTTGTGACGTTCCATCTTCTTTAGAAGAATTTTCTCAACAAACCGACATGTGTATGCAAACCGGTAAGGATTTGGAACTTGACTTTGAAGTAATTTTCAGAGCAACCCAGGACTTCTATGAAGAAAATGAGCAGTGGATGTATGAAATTGCCCGCAAGTTCAACAAACCTATTCTTTTAGAAATATTGCCTGAAAGACATCATTACTGGGTATGTAAAATCGATTTAGCCAATATTGATGCATTAGGCCGTCCAATCGAAAATCCTACTGTCCAGATAGATGTTGAAAGTGGTAAAAGATTTGACATCACTTACTTGGGTGAAGACGGCAAACAGCACAATCCTACAATCTTGCACACTTCACCAACCGGAAGTATCGAAAGGGTTTTATGCGCAATGCTTGAAAAAACCGCAATTGAAATCAATGAAAAATCCCCAATGCTACCAACCTGGTTAAGTCCAATCCAAGCAAGAATCTTAACCATTGGAGAAGCACACAAAGAGTTTGCAGAAGAACTGTATGCTAAAATCAATGCTTCAAACATTCGTGTGGATGTTGACGACAGGGATGAAAGTGTCGGTAAAAAAATCAGAAACGCATCCAAAGAATGGATTCCATACATTTTTGTCGTTGGTGATAAAGAAATGGAATCTGGTAAATTCCAGGTAACCGTTCGTGAAACCGGTGAAAAAGTGGACATGACTGTTGAAGAATTAATAGCTGAAATCAATGCTAAATGCGAAGGAAAACCTTTCAGAAAATTGCCTTTACCTAAAGATATTTCAAGAAGGATTAACTTCCAATAATTATATTTACAAATAAAAATATATTATAAAGTGTTATTATATAACGGAGGAAATTTAATGGACCCAATGTATAAAATAGGAGAAGCTCTTATTGGAGACGGCCCTGAATTAGCTCACATTGATTTATTAATCGGTGATAAATTCGGACCTGTTGGTCAAGCTTTTGCTAATGGATTATCCAATTTATCTGTTGGACACACTCCACTAACAAGTGTAATTAGACCAAACTTAATGACAAAACCAGCTACTTTAATTATTCCTAAAGTAACTGTTGGCGATTTAGATGATGCAAGTAAAATATTTGGACCTGCACAAACTGCTGTTGCAAGAGCAGTAGCCGATGCAGTGGAAGACGGATACATTCCAAAAGACATTGTTGAAGACATTGTAATCAATGTAAGTGTATTTATAGACCCTTCTGCTAAAGATTTCAGGAAAATCTATCAATACAACTATGGAGCAACTAAATTAGCTATTAGAAGAGCAATGTCAGGATACCCAGATATAGAAAAAGTACTTGCAGAAAAAGATCGTGGAACTCACCCGATTATGGGATTCAAAGTCAAAAAACTTTGGTCACCTCCATACTTACAAGTTGCACTTGACCTTGATAATGAAGCTGCAATGGAAAGAATTATTTCTGAATTACCAGATAATGACAGAATTCTTCTTGAAGCGGGTACACCACTCGTTAAAAAATTCGGTGTTGGAATCATCGGTAAAATCAGAGCATTACGTCCTGATGCATTCATTATTGCTGATTTAAAAACTTTAGATGTTGGTCGTGTAGAAGTTAAAATGGCAGCTGACGAAACAGCTGATGCAGTAGCAATTTCCGGCCTTGGTACTATTGAATCTATTGCCAAAGCAATTCATGAAACTCAAAAACAAGGTATTTATTCTATCCTTGACATGATGAACGTAAAAGGATTTGCAGAAAAATTGGCATTACTTCCTGATGATTTAAAACCTGACATTGTATTATTACACAGAAATGTCGATATGGAATCATATAGGGCAGAACATGGTGAGGACACTGGTGACATGACTGAATGGGGTAATATTAAAGATATTAAAGAAATCCTCGGTGATAAAGGTCTTGTTGCTGTTGCTGGTGGTATTAAACCTAACAATGTTGAAGAAGCTATTGGAAAAGGTGCAAATATCATTATTGCCGGAAGATATATTATCGGTTCAAGAGATGTAAGAAGAGCTGCACAAGACTTCTTAGAACATTTCGACCCAGATCCGGACAACATGAGACTTGCGATGGATGAAGACGAAAATATTGAAGTAAATGACAAGTAAATTAGATTTATTCTAATTTACAACTATTTTTTTTTAAAAGGAGTTTTTATTATGGGTTTTTGCAATTCATGTGGAAGACCAATTGTAAAAGAAGATTATGGAACTAACAAGGATGGTAGTCCAAACGATGAATTTTGTATTGATTGTTATCAAAATGGAGAATACACAGAGCCGGACATAACTTTAGAAGAAATGATTATTAGAAAAACTAAAGAAATGATGGCAAAAAACGATAGATTACCTGAAACTCATGCAACAGCAATAACTGCTACTTTTATTCCGGGATTAAAAAGATGGAATCCTGAGTTCCAAGATGATTATAAAACTCTCTAATTTCCACTATTTAAAATAAATTCTTTAACTTTATTAGCTATGTATTCGTCATGGCTTCTATTGGATTTAATATTATAGATTTCTTCTTGTAAATCATTATATTTATCAACTAAATCATTATATTCAAGGCGTAATGAATCATAATCTTTTTCTAAATCTTCATTAAGTTCATAAATCTCAGCATAGCTAGTTTTTGTATTGAGATTTTCATGTTTTAATTGATCATATTTGCTGGTGATTTTTTCATAGCTACTTTTAATGTTTAGGTGTTCTTCTTTTAAATTTGAGCATTTGGTTTTGAGGTTTTTATTTTCTTCTTTAATGCTTGAATATTTGGTTTTGAGGTTTTCATTTTCTGTTTTCATATTGACAAACTTTGATTTGAGGTTTTCATTTTCGATAATCAATTTTGAATGTTTATCTCTGATATTTTCATTTTCTCTTTTCAGGTTGTCAATATTATTTTCATTTAAAGCATTGTATTTGTTTTCTATTTCACTAATAGCATTATTTTTTGCAGCAATTTCAGCTTTAAGTTGTTCAATTTCTCTTTCGTATTCTAAAGTAGATGGGTTAATATTATTTTCAAGCTGATTTCTCAATTCTTTCACTTCCTGCACATATAAATAATTAGCTATTTTTAATGATTCACTTTCCTCTTCTCTACTTTTAAAAGTTTCAATTTCACTTTGGGGTATAATTAATACTTCTTCCTGGTTATTGTAAATATCTTCATTTTTTGGCACGGTAATTTGGATTTGTTCAGTAGTATATTTTTTACGTTCACCATTTTTTAAAGTCCTGTGATACTCTCTTGAATATTTTTTTACAATACCTTTACCTATTTTCATAATTTACCCTTTATCCTATAATGTACTATATATTGTGTTTAGAAGTATAAATATTTTTGTCGAATAATGTTTTTCGGCTTTAATCTTGAATTTAGAAAAATTATTATTTTTACTTAAATTATTTTTACTAAAACTTCTAAAAATTAAATATATCATTTTTGGGTTTTGATAAGATGAAGGTTTTCGGTATTTGCGCTAGCCCTAGAAATAATACTACAGAATATGTTCTAAAAGATGCTTTGAATAAACTTAATCGACATAATTTTGAAACTGAAATTTTTACTTGCTATGGAAAAGATATTAAACCGTGCATGCACTGTGATTACTGTTTGGAAAATAAAAAATGCATTATTGATGATGATATGAAAAAAGTCTATGAAGGACTTCAAAGTGCAGATGGAATAATATTGGCCACACCTGTTCAAAGTGGGGGAATCAGTTCAAATTTATCAGCCATTATGGATAGGACACGTGCCTTGGAAGCAATTGACTATAACCTTTTAAGAGGAAAGATTGGAATGAGCATTGCTGTTGGTGGAGATAGAACCGGAGGCCAGGATTTTGCACATCTAAAAAATATAACATATTTTATGATACATGGAATAATCCCTGTAAGTGGAGGGCCTTTCGGATCTAATTTGGGCGCGTCATTCTGGTCAAATGACTCAATTGACGATATTAAGGAAGATCAGTATGGAATGGAGTCATTGAATAGGACATTACAGGAATTTGAAAATTTTCTAAATAAGTACATTTAAATAGTAAAATCAAATTATATTATAAATAACTAATTTTTAAAGGTATATTATGGCAAATAAGTTAGTAAGAGGCAGTTTGATAATTTTTATCGGTAACATAATTTTCCGTATTGGAGGTTATCTCTACCGATTTTTAATGGCTACTCTATTGGGGCCAGTTAATAACGGTATCCTTGGAACTACCTTGTCATTTCAGGGAATTTTTCAAACTATGGCTTCTGGAGGCCTTCCTCCAGCAATATCTAAATACATTGCTGAATATGAGGCTGTTGATGATCATAATATGGCCCGGCAGACTATTTATACTGCATTAAAGATAATGGTTTTTTTAGGATTATTTTTGGGAGTTATGATGATTTTTGTCATTGCTCCATATATTGCCAATAATTATATGGGAAAACCTGAAGTAATGGTTCCATTGCAAATCATTGGTCTGATTACTCCATTCAGTGTTGTTTTGGGTGCATTCAGAGGTGCATTCCAGGGAGTATATAAAATGGAGTATATTGTCTATACCCGTGCTATTGAGCAGGTATCGATGATTTTGTTTGCGGTTGGATTTATATTAATTGGATTGTCTGTTGTTGGTGCATTATGGGGTACTGTTATAGGATATGCTCTTGCGGCACTTTCTTCTGTGTTAATATTTAAATTTTACATGCCTAAATACATACCTAAACCTAGCGGCGATTTTGAATTTTCATTTCGTGATGAACTTAAATTAGGATTCGTGTTAGTCAAATTCGCTATTCCGGTCATCATTACAGCGATTGCCGAAATGCTTATTTACAATATTTGTACTGTTGTTATGGGTAAGTTTTTAACAATGGCCGATGTTGGTTTTTTCACAGCTGCTGACCCTATTGCTAGATTGCCTTTGATGATTTCTATTTCTGTTGCAACTACAATATTGCCTGCTTCTTCTGAAGCTTTTAAAGTTAAGGATATTGCTTCTCTTCAAAAATATGTTGGACAATCATATAAAATATCTTTATTGTTTGTAGTTCCTATGTGTATAGGCCTTGCATTATTTGCAGCACCTACTTTAAGATTGCTGTATTACACACGTCCGGCTTATGTTGCAGGTGCTTCTGCTTTGGGAATATTGGCTATTGGTATGACTTTTTATTCAATATTTGCTATATCAACCAGTATCATCCAGGGTATTGGAAATCCTAGAATTCCAATGTATATTTTAGTATTTGGGTCTATTTTGACTGCAATTCTTTGCTGGCTTTTTGTTCCGTTCTTAGGCATTGCTGGTGGTGCAACTGCTACAACCATTGCTTGTTTCTTTATGATGGTTCCATGTATTTATTTTGTTTTTAAATTTACTGAAACTAAAGCTCCAAAACTTCCTGTAGTAAAAATATTGTTTGCAGCTGCTATTATGGGTGTTGCTGGATATTTCATTCCTAAAACCACATTATGGTTATTCCCCGGTATTTTAATATGTATGGTTGTCTATTTCTTTGCATTGATATTAGTTAAATTTTTCACTAAAGAGGATATTGAAACTTTAAGAGAATATTCTTTAAAATTAGGCCCTCTATCTAAATTATTAAATAAAATATTAAATTTCGTTGAAAAAATCGAATTCAGAAATAAATAAGAAACTTATTTAATATATAAAAAATATAAATTATATCAATTATAATTGGGGGATTATAATATGACTGATGTAAAAGCAGGAGTAGAATATAAAATAAATATAGAGGGCAATTCTTTCTTGTTGGATAGTAAAAAATTTCAACTGTTGGAATCTATTTTAGATACCGGGTCACTCACTTCAGCTGCAAAATCTATTAATGTATCTTATAGGACCGCATTAAATTATATTGAGAAAATCGAATCAACACTTGATGTTAAGATTGTCAATACCACAAAAGGTTGAAAAGGCGGTGGGTGAGGAACTTCCCTTACAGAAGAAGGTTACTCTATTTTAAAAGAATGTAAAAAG
>NZ_JAUNXX010000104.1 GCF_030539555.1 Methanobrevibacter sp.
TCATCAAGTCTCTTCAGCAGCCATGGAGTGTAGTAGTTGACTATGTCTGTTCTTCCGCCCACATTAATTATCATCGTATCACATTATTTATTTATGTTTTGACCAGGTATAATTTTTAACATGCCTAATTTGCAAAACTTATCATGGAAATCCATAATATTATCTGTAGTGAGAGATAAGTATTTGACAATTTATTATTGGCATAACACACTTCAAATTATCTACTACTTTTAGTGAAATTTGTTCTATACAATACAAACAGATAAGGATGAAAAGTAGTGGAATTATCTACTACTTTAGTCAATAGATATTAACAAATATTACTTTTAAAATGCTCTTACAAAAAGAGGATATAATAATCATTAACATATATAAAAACAATTATCCAATTTTTAAATTAAAGTCAGGAGGAATAATATGCCAGAATTCAAACTTATTGAAAAGTTGCTATACAAAAGCGAACAGAATGATATAGAAGCCGAATTTTTAATAGGAAATGAAACCCTATGGGCAAGTCAAAAAGTTGTAGCAGAGATTTTTGGAACCAGTTCTCAAAATATATCAAAGCATTTCTTAAAAATAATTGAAGATGAAGAGTTAGAAGAAAAAGAAGTATCCATATCCTCCAAAAAATTATTTGAAAACCAAAATGAGTTTATCAACTCAGAGTTGATAAACTCTAAAAAAGGCGGAAGACCCCAAAAATGGTATAATCTTGACGCAATCATATCAATAGGATACAGAATAAACAGTAAGGAAGCAACACAGTTTCGTCGTTGGGCCAGTAAAATTTTAAAGGAATATATGGTGAAAGGATTTGTCATCGATAAGGAACTCCTGAAAAAAGGTGGAAGATTTACAGAAGACTATTTTGATGAATTATTAGAAACCATACGAGAAATAAGGGCTTCAGAGAGAAGATTCAATCAAAAAATCACAGACATTTATGCAACAAGCTTTGATTATAACAAAGATGCAGACATAACAAAAGAATTCTTTGCCACAGTACAGAACAAACTGATATATGCAATAAGCAACCATACCGCAGCAGAACTCATAGAAACACGAAGCGATATTGAAAACTCCCATATGGGATTGACAACTTGGAAAAAAGCACCCAATGGAAAAATACTCCAAAGTGATGTAGTAATATCAAAAAATTATCTAAATCAAAATGAATTATTTAGGTTAAATAGTTTGGTGGAAGGTTTTTTGAATTTAGCTGAATCACGCGCAGAAGACAGAATACCAATGGGCATGAAAGATTGGAAGGAACTGCTGGATGACTACCTTAAACTTCGAAGGCTGCCAATTCTTGTTGGCAAAGGTAAGATATCTGCTGAAGAAGCACGAGAACATGTGCTTGAAAAATATGAAAAATTCAGAGTCCTGCAAGATGAAAACTTCATTTCTGACTTTGATCAAATGATTTTAGATATTAAACGTCTAGAAGGAAAATAATATAATTTAGTTTAAAATAATTTTTGTTGTAAATCAATATAACTGAGTTCATTGACTTCTTTTACAACAACACCAATCATCAATGGCAAATCGGATTATGAAACCTCAAAGAATTATTCAAAAAAAGCATCAATTCAAATTGCAAGAATAATTGAGCTTACATCAGACATCAAGATGATTGAAATTCAATTATTTATCGTTTTTATAGTCAATGATTGCAAATATCCTTTTGATGCTTGAAAATGAAGTTTCAATAGTGGCCATCGAGGAACTTAGCTTTTTAATAGGATCTGTTAATAATTGCCCATACATAATAACTGCCAATAGAGTCCCTATCTGAATCTCATTACCTGCTAAAAAGTAAATCCCCGCAATATAAACAGTTATCTTACTTATATTTGTTAAAAGGGTTGTAACAGGCACCATAAAATTAGTAACGTTTTTGGATTTGACATAATAGTCAATTACAGTTTGATTCATTTTTTTAAACCCTTTTTCATGGAATGAATCACGATTTGACAGGCCTCTTTCAAAATAGCTCATCAATCTCCCCAACTGCATTTGATGACCATCGTAATAGTTTTTAGATTTGACATCACATACATAAAAGCAAACGGCATAAACCGGCAATATCACAAGGTATATTAAGCTCAACCTGAAGTCTGTCATCACAATCAACACTATTACAAAGACTATAAATAGAATCTGCGCATAAATTTCAGTAAATTTAGATGAAACAAACTCCCTGATGTTCATCACATCGTTGTTTAGTCTGGATAGAACAAGACCCTTTGAATTTTCCTGAATGAAATCGGAACCAACAGCATCAAGCTTATCAAATAATTTCACTCTTAAATCATATGCTACTTTTTCACCTGTGGCCCCCATGATTCTCTTTGGAGGTAATTTAAACAGATATCCTACTGAATACAATACCAGCAACAGGGCAAGACTAATGTAGATAGCAGGGTCATTAGTTGAATTCCAATTGGAAGCCAATAAATCAACTGTTTTTCCGGCAACTTTTGGGGCATAAACCATGCACAATGTGGATATCGTAAGTAAAATCATTGATATTCTTACTTTGGCCTTATCCTCTTTTAACAATGCAGTGAATTTTTCAGAGATACCCTTTCTTTCATCCCATATGCCCTTAGCCTCTTGAGCAATATCCTCCTCAACAATCTCTATTTCCTTCAGATTATCATTTGTATTGGATTTTATGATTTTATCTTCAATATTCAAGACTTCCTCCAAACGCACAGAAGTGGCATATGCACGTGGCCATCTGTCAATTAATGCAGGAATATTAGCTAGAGTAGTGATGAAGTAGGCAACATATACCAGAATAATGAATGAATCAATTACACTATCAGTTTCAAATCCAATGGTGTATCCTGAATTAACCATTGCCAATGTAACCAGGACAATAACATATAAACCCCACATTAATATTGGTCCGAGGTAACATTGACTTTTAATATAGATGACATTTTTATCATAGGAGTTCTCACATGCCTTTTCAAATTCGACTTCATACTCCTGTTTGTTAAATGGAATCCTGCCAGCTATATCATTGATTTTGGATAAGAATAATAAATTTAGTTTACCATATGTCTTTTTAGCTCTGAAAAATATTTCCACAATCTGTTTCATTCTAAAAATTATGATTGCAGAAAGAACACCAATAAATCCTAAGAAAAATAATGCATAAGTTCCATCAATCAATGCTATTTCATATACAATTGCTACGAATGTAACTGGAATAAGCATTAACTGTTCGAGTATCATCACTATAAATCCCTGTTCGGAGGACATACCTCTGGTTGACCTTGTAACTAGCCCTGAAATTTTAAATTTATCAATTTCCTCACGAGGCAAGTTCATCAGAATATGGAATATTTTCTCACGGACAGTATATGCTGATTTTGAAGCCACTCTTGTTGTGAGAAAAGAGATGACATAAACGGCAATCATTGAAATGACGGTATACATTAACATATATAATCCTGATTTGAAAAGCAAATCAACGTTCTGTTCTTTGACTCCAGTCAAAGCCGCACCGAACAAATCAATTATTTCCATTTGAAAGAATGTCTGAATGATTATTAATGCGAAAATATACACTATTGTTTTCCATTGGAATTTTAATGCATCACTCAAAAACTTTTTCATAATAAT
>NZ_JAUNXX010000024.1 GCF_030539555.1 Methanobrevibacter sp.
TACGGATAAAAACATCAATAAAAATAAAACAATTGATAAAAACAAAAAAGTCGATACAAAGAAAACAACTAACAAGAATAAGACAACAAATAAAAACAAAACGGATAAATCCAAGAATAATTACATTTTAGCTAAAGGAAGCGGAAATGGAATTATGTTTAGCGATGGATTTAAAGGATTTATGCTTGATTATTCAAAATCCCCTGCAAGTCCTGGAGATCAATTCAAACGTGTCTCTACATCAAAGGCAAGTAATTCAAATTCGATGAAAGTAGCTATAATAAACCGCTACACACATGATTCATCAAGTCAAGTTGGAAACATGAATAGCATTTTTGTTAAAAATGCTTCTTCAGGCAGTAATGTCAGTAAAGCTGTTTCAACTTCTCAAAGGATAGGTGATCATGAGGTCGTTAAAATAAATAATCATACTGAAGCTGTTTTTGATTTTGAAGTTTTGGAATCTGTATCTGGTAATGTATCAGATTATTTTGCATATAAAGTATCATTCAGAACAATCAATGATAATGAAAAAGTCATAAATCAGACCACTAATTTAACAAATGTAACAAATACGACAAATGTTACCAACACAACCAATACGACCAATACAACCAACATTACAAATATAACTCAGCCATTAGATAATCAGACAAATGCCACATTCCTAAAAGGATCATATGATTATTTGGCTTTCCTTGCCAATTCACTCTATGGCTCCTGGAAACCAATTATCGACACTTTAATAAATGATGTTTTAATGTTTGTAAATGCTCTGGAAGGACTGGTGAATTTGGTTGAAGACTTTATGGCGGAAATTCAGTCTTTGATGGATGGTCTTCGAGAACTTTTAAAGATGCTTGAATCGATATGGAATGAACTGGATGGGCTTTTAAAATTGTTGGGCATGCTATTGACCGCCCTTGATCAGCTTTTAAACTTAATTGAATCTATATTGAATTTCATTGTAGAACTTATCTCTGCAATCATATCACTTATACAGCAACTTTTAGGATTGCTGTTTGCTTTAATAGATTTCATTATAGATTTAATCAATCAATTAATAGCCCTAATTCAAGCGATTTTAGACTTCTTGAAATCAGTTGGCAGTTTCTTGATTAATGTTATTGGAAATGCAGTAATTATAATATCTGCATTTGTGATTATTACAATAGGGGCGTTTGTTTACAACAGAATAAGATAATCTTCATCTTATTCTTTTTTTTAAGTTTACCATTGAAATTGGGTAATGTTCAAAGATTTCAACGCAAATGCGGAATTAAAAGGAGAAATTATATAATTTTTTAGAAATGTACATTTAATAGAATTTGGATAACATGTTTAATATTGAAGGAATAGAAACTGATCAGGAATTATTGGAAAGGACGAATCCTATATTCAATACTGCCAGGATGACTCTTTTTCAATTGGCCGCTGCAGGTCATGAAGATGCCAAAGCTGTAGCCGAAAGAATGAATCTTACACGGGAAGATACTCAGGATAGTAAGACAGTCAAGGCCGATGAGGATGACCTTTTCATTAACAGCGTCATTATGGAAGTAAGATACTTTACTAATGGAAAACTCGCTAAGGAATCAGGTTTTACAGTGGTTGACTTGCCATGCGGTTTCACACCCGGAGCCATTGAATTTGCAAGAAGTGGCAAGAAATTTGTTGGAATGGACCTTCCTGCAACAATTAATGAAGTTCAACCTGCCATCATGTCCTTGCTGGATGATGAACAGAGAACGCTTGTCAATTTCGAGGGAGTGGATGCAACCAATTATCAATCCCTAAATCTGCATTCGACAAGATTGACGGAAAGGTATGTATAACAACAGAAGGACTCCTGATGTATCTTACAGACTCTGAGCTGGATGCCATGTGCGATAACATCAAAAAGATTCTTGCCGAGCATGGAGGATATTGGATTACTCTTGACCCTGAGATATCCCGTCTCTATGTTGTGATAGTAAAAGCTTTCTACGGGCAGAGAACAAGTGATATTATGTATACATCCAAGTACAGAGTAGAAGACAAATCTGATGCAACGATTGTGCAAAATACAATAACTGTTAGTTCCTTAGGGGATGTTCAAGAAAATATGAAAAACGCAATGAATTATATCACATCTAAGGGATTTAAACTGGAGAAGATTCCATATGCCGAGCATGTATCTGAGTTTAGAAGTTTGGAAAATGCAGATCCCAGGATTGTAGCTCAGATTAAGGAAGGCCTTAAGGGAGTATACATATGGAAAATTACAGTTGATGAATCAGTCAATGTTGATATTTCTGATGCAGGGACAGATTCTTTTAATGCAGATGCATCAATCGATGGTGATAGGCTTAATTTAATCTTGTCGGGAAATTTAGATACATTAAGCGCACCTAAGCTTCTTGCCAATTATGAGAAAATTAAGGAAGATAATGCTATCGTAAGTGTGTTTATCGATTGTTCTAAACTGGAATATGTATCCTCTGCAGGGCTCCGTGTTCTTCTCATTATGCAAAATGACTGTGAAGGCGGAGTTATAATGAAATCATGCAATGAAAATGTCATTGAAATTTTAGGCGATGCTGAAATTAAAATAGCAGATCTAATGTAATTGGCGTATATCGCCTCCAATTCTTTTAATATACTCTTCAACATAGGATTTGTCTTTTTTCAACTTAATACTTGTAATCACAAATCATTTAAGTTATCAGCGATGCACTGTTTTGACCAATTTCAATGCAAGTGGGGAATTATATATTTATTATTTAAAAACTAAATTATTATCATGAAAAAGTTTTTGAGTGTTGCATTAAAATCCCAGTGGAAAACAGTATTACTTATTTTTACATTAATAATCGTTCAGACATTCTTTCAAATGGAAATAATTGATCTGTTCAGTGCGGCTTTAACTGGTGTTAAAAATCAAAATATTGATTTGCTTTTCAAATCCGGATTATATATGTTAATGTATACGCTCATTTCAGTGATTTCCTTGTATGTTGTTTCTTTTTTCTCAACAAGGGTATCCTCAAAAGCAGCATATATTGTGCGTGAGAAAATCTTTCATATTCTGATGAACCTGCCTGATGAGGAAATCGATAACTTTAAAATTTCAGGGCTTGTTACACGGTCAACCAGAGGTATGTCCTCAGAACAGGGATTTATAGTGATAATACTGGAACAGTTAATTCTGATTCCCATTACATTTATAGCGGTTTTATATGAAATAGCATTGATTGATAGTACTTATACGATATTTTTCTTATCATCTGTTATCATTATTGCAGCAATCGTAATCTTGAGAATGAAAAAGATTGTAGAAATATTTTTCAGAGCTAAAAAGACATACGGAAAACTGAACCTGTTATTCCTATCTAAAATCAGTGATATAGCCAATAAGGTCCAATTTAATAAACAGGAGTATGAAACTGAATTTGAAAAGGCATGTGAGAATTCCTTAAATAAAAATGTAACATATATTTTAAGCCAATATTACCTCGGACCAGTGTTAATATGGGGTTTATATGCTATTGTTCTGATTACATTGGCAATGGTTAATTCCGGATACACAATTGGCTTTGAAACTGACAGTGTAGTTGATTCATTGATTATTTTGGTATATATTGCATACTTCATTTCTACATTGTCTGTTATTCCGGCATTGATTGACAGATGGCCACGTGCATATGCAACTTCCGTGCGTTTAGAGGAAGTTTTGAATCTGGAAGATAAAATCATAAAATCTAAAAACACAAATGATACTCCAAAAACAATAGAAATTGTTGAGGAGGATATCACCGTAGAGGATAAAGGCATATGGGCTGAAAGAAACGACCTCGTCGATAAATTAATCGGAATATTAAACGAGGATAGGAGAAAAGTAATAATATCAATGATTTTACTCATGATATCTACATTATGTATGGTTTATGCTCCAAAAGTTGCAGGAAAGACCGTTGATTTATTGAGTTCTAATTTGAATTCATCCAACGATATTGCTATCTACACCAATATCGCCTTGCTTTTGATATTATACTCTGCAGGGTATCTGTTAAGATTACCTCCAAAAAGAATCATGGGGGCCACCGGTGAAAGGGTAGCATATAAATTAAGAATTAAATTATTTGAAAAGCTTGATGTTGTCGGTTCCGGTTTCATTCAGGAAAATTCAAAGGGTCTCGTCCTATCTAGATTAAACAACGATGTGATGAACATCAGGGAGTTTGTCTCATCCAGATTTTCTGAAATTTATGCACAAATCCTAACTATAGCTTTTGTAATTGTATTGATGTTGATGACTGACTTTAGATTGAGCTTGATATATCTGGCGATATTGCCGGTTTATGTCATTTGCTTTTATATATGCGATTTTAAATCCAAAACCCATTACGAGGCCCATCAAAAGCATTTAGGCAGAATGATGAGCTATTTTGAAAGAGGCCTGTCAAATCGTGATTCGTTTCATGAAAAAGGGTTTAAAAAAATCAATCAAACTGTAATTGACTGTTATGTCAAATCCAAAAACATTACCAATGTTATGGTGCCGATTACAACATTTTTAATAAATATAAGTAATATAACCGTTTATACTGCAGGTATTTACTTTTTATCAGTTAATGAAATACAGCTGGGAACTTTATTGGCATTTATTATGTATGTACAGTTATTGACAAAGCCTATTAAAAAACTAAGCAGTTCGATGGCTTCTATTGAAACTTCCCTATCAAGCATCAAAAGGATATTTGCAATAATTGACTATCAAAAAGATGAATAATTGAGTTTTGATGCGGATGCAGTCAAGCTAAAATCATTCTATGATTTAAGTTAATGCTGGAATGATTGCTTATCACTATTTCAAGAATGTTATTGCACCTAAAACAGGATAATATCAAAAAAAGTAAAGTTGATTAACGGATTCAATCATCCGTCCTTATCAATCTTTTTAAATGCTAAAGGATATATGGCAAGCATTATGAATGTACATAGAGAATGCACGATACATTTAACCAAATCACTGTTTCCTGCAATTTTCGGGAATAATACAAAAAGCAATACAAACAATATGATTGCTCCCACAAGTCTGACTATTGCATCCCGTCTGCTTTTGGGATTTTCGAAGTTAACGTATTTTTCCTCAACAAGAAAACCTAATGAAATTCCCAAAGCCAAAGCCACATATTTAATATAACTTATTGCCGGACAGAATACGATTCCCACCAAAGACAGTGCTACAATACCCAAATAGATATATGCTCTATTTTCAATTATGTCGAAAATACGAGATAATATTAAAATTATCGCCAAAGCAATGATAAATCCGACTATAGTATCACTCGGAAAGTGAACACCTAATCCGACCCTTGAAAGCGCAACAATCAAAACTCCAATCATACCAACAACGACATACAGATAATTCCTGACATATATTGGAATGGCCAAAAACAAGTTGGTTGCCATCATTGTATGTCCGCTTGGAAGTGAATATCCCTGTATTTTAAAGTTTAGAGGATTCTGGTCAGGCACATTGGCATGAATACACTTGATTTTATCCACAACAGCATATGGCCTTAAACGTGCAACGGTCACCTTGACAAATTCGCAGCACACACCAGCCACACCCAACGAAAGTAATGTGAATTTACCCCAGTCCTTGTTGTATGCCAAATATATTGAAATGAATATCAGTGCAATGACATTTTTAGTAATGACATCTGCTATAATTTCAAAGAATCTCAATACAAAACCTGGAAGGGAACTTTGCATGAATAATATAAGAGAAACTTCCCATGGGAAATAAAAAACCGTTTCAAACATAATGTTGAATATGTTTGATATTTAATAAAAAGATTACTAAAAAAATAAAGGACTATCAAAATGTTAACTCTTGTTTTTTTCAACTTGAAATATTGATAATTTCCTTATACAGCGATATAGTTATTATATGAATCGTGTAATTAGCAGATTTCGCCTCCAATTCCTTTTATATATTCTTCAACATGGGCTTTGTCTTTTTCATCAAATACTGTGTAATGGAATGTGTAGATTGATTTTGAACCGTTGCCGATTGCGTTGGTTATTTTGGCATCGATTACAGGGTCAATGTTTTTAAACATTTGTAGCAAATATTTTTCATCACACTGTGAAGGGAGAATTACGCTTAAATCGGCATGTTCCAGTTTGAGGTTGTTTTTCTTCCACTCATAAAGTTCACTTTCAGACATTATGTCGATATGGGAAATGTTGAGCGTGAGCTCTTCACCACCTGCATTTATTATAGCGCTTTTTGCGGTTACTTTTTTCACGGTTCCAACATATGTTTCCTGAGAATATGACTGTCTCAATCCAATCTCTTTACCGATTGATTTAGTCAGTATGTTTGCTTTTTGCGTTGTCATGCTTATTGCCTTATCTGAACGCACTAACGCTTCTTCACGTTCATCCAAATGCTTGGCTGATTCCAGTATACTATTTACAAAGTCTTCCTCGGCACCATGTTCAATCAAATCGGAGAGATATATGCTTTCTTTTATCAGTGCTTTTCTTGCATTTCCGGTTTCATCATTGTTCTTTTGTATGGAATAGTAAAGATATGGATTTTGAAAGACTATGCGGCTCACCATGTCAAGCATCAGACTGTAAACAGGACTTGAAAAGTTTCTGGATTCCTTAACGTTTATATTCAGTTTCCTGATTGTTGAAGCAAGTGCGATAAATGAGAAATGGGTCAGTCCCTGAACGATGCTCATGTATTTGTCATGTTCTGATGGGGTTGTCAGGACAATTTCACAGTTGGTTTTAGTCAAATACTCTTTAACACGGCCTAGCCATTTGTCTGATCTGTTTTTGATTGGTGTCAGTACGATAATCTGTCTTTCGAGTGTGGGGACCCGTGGTCCGAACATCGGATGGCAGGGCAATATCTCCACATTTTCGGGAGCGTATTTATCCAGGGCTTCTGCAGCTTCTTTTTTAATGCTTGCAACATCCATCAGAAGTGACCCTTCAGGAGCATGGGGCGCCACCTCTTTAATTGTGTCCGCCATAAACTCAATGGGAACGCAAAAAAGTATGATGTTTGCATCTTTAACTGCATCGATATTGTCGTTAGTATAATCTACATTAAGCTCTTCAGCGATTTTTCTTCCAGATATTGCATCACGGCTTGTTATTGTGATGTTGAAATCATTTCTTAAGTGTTCCGCCATCCATCTGCCAAGACCTCTTGTGCCTCCGATAATTGTCATGTTTGATTTGTTGCTCATAGTCTACCACTAATAAATTTATATGTTTGTATTCTATTTTAACATTATTGTGCAAGAATTTTCCTGTTTATCTTTAACATGCAAGAATACCCCAACTTCTGAAAGTTGGGGATGAATTGCACTATTGGGTGTACTATCTTTTTTAATTAAATTTATTGCGTTTATTTTTATTTTGTGTGTTCTTGACGCTATTTTAGGTCATGAATTTTTGTTCAGTATAACTTTTTTTTGTTATAAATATTGTTTTGGATTTGAAAAATTGTTCTGAGTTCGTTATTCGAATACTTTTCAAATGCTCTTACTCATTTTTTATAAGGGGGTAATTACAAAGGACATATTATTCAATTAATGTAATTTTAATTGTTGTTTTAAAAAAGAGTAGATGTTTTTTCATTTCTTTTTAGGGAAAAAATATTATAAAAAAAACAAATGAATCTGGAGGATTTGTGATTTTATGGACAAATATATTCGAGGCGTTGTTGTTAAACTTCATTTAACTCCCAAACAAGAAATCATGTTTAAAGAAAACTATGGTTGCACTCGCAAAACCCATAATGAACTTTTAAATAAATATAAAGCCAAATATGGAGATGATTCTACTAAAATTCCAACTAAAAAAGAATTAAATCAATTCTTAAACGAATCCAAAAAAGAATTACCATACTTGAGGGAAACAGAGTCCACCAGCCTCCAACAGGCAAGAGATGATCTGCATAAAGCGTTCACAAACTGTGCTAAAAGCAAAAGACACAATCAGCCAAAATTTCACTCTAAAAAGAAAACACGACCCAGCTTCAGACAAACCATCCGAAAAGAAAAAAGACCAGTAGAAAACAACACACTAACCTTAAGAAAACACGGAAAAGTAAAATTCAGCACAAGCGTAGAATACCTGGACTTATTAAACCATCCCAATACTAAATTCAACAACATCACAGTATACTATGACGGATTACACCACTACGCATCAATCAACATAGAAACACAACAACCAGAACAACTGGAATTGACAAAAGAACACATTGGATGTGATATAAATTCCAATAAAAACGGATGGTTAGTCACAAGTAAAGGACTAAAAGAATTCTTTGATGTTGATCATGACAACCAAATGATTAAACACATCAACAGATTAATGTCCAAATGCAGAAAAGGAAGCAGACGATGGAAAAAACAAGAAAAAAGACTAAAAAAATGGTACAACAAAAGAACAAACCAACTAAAAGACTACATTGAAAAATTAACCTATCAACTAGTCAAAAAATACGACACTATAGTCTTTGAAAAAAACTACTCCACTATCAAAATCTTAATCGGAGGAGAACAAAACATGATATTTCCTCTATCGCGATTCATACAAAGACTAAAAGACAAATTCCAACTCTACAAACCACAAGCAGAAGGCGTACAATTTGTAAAACCCTACAATACAAGTCGAACATGCCACCACTGCGGACACATAAAACAAGAGTTAAAAGTCAAAACACGCAACTGGAAATGCAAAGAATGCGGAAAAATACTTGATAGAGACATAAACGCAGCAATTAATATACTAAACCGCTGGTTCAACGGGGATAGCCTGAAAAAATACTTAAATTAAACCATTAAGTGAAAAAAAATTCAGGAATCCCCACCCTCTTTTAGGGTGGGGTGGTTCAACAAACTGTATTATAGGCAATACAAATCAATATATTTTTTATAATTAAAATCAAAAATTAAAATATGAAAGGGATTTTTGAATTTATTGAAAAATATTTTTTCATCGTAATATTGTTGGCAGTAGCTATTTCTCTAGTTTATTCAAATTCATTTAAATGGGTTTTAAGCGAATATAATGGCATCAATATTATCAATTTGCTTTTAAGTATTGTTCTTTTTACAATGGGAACCACATTGAAAGTGGATGACTTCATAAATGTGTTCAGAAATCCTAAGGCAGTTACAGTTGGAATTTCAGCACAATATATCATAATGCCTCTTATCGCATTTGCTCTTGCAAGTGCATTTTCTCTTGATACTGCCTTGACGGTCGGTCTAATTCTTGTTGGAACTGTACCTGGAGGAACTGCATCTGACGTCATCACTTTTCTTGCAAAGGGGGATGTGGCATTGTCCGTTTCTTTGACTGCAGTTTCTACAGTGATTTCACCCATATTAACTCCAGTAATCACGTTATTGTTAATCGGCAATCAGATTCAATTCAATCCGGTTGACATGTTCATTTCAATTCTTGAAATAGTAATCGTTCCAATTATTTTAGGTTTGATTTTGAATTACAAATTCCCTGATTTTTGTGAAAAATTAAAAGATTATCTACCTACCGTATCATCTATTGTAATTTGTCTAATCGTTGCGGGAGTAATTGGTGCCAATAAACAGGCTATTTTAACTTCATCTTCTATAATACTCATTGTCATTGTCCTGCAGTATATTCTTGCAATGTTAATTGGATTTGGAATTGGTTATCTTGCAGGAATGGAGAGAAAACAGATAATTACAGTAGCTATCGAACTTGCGTTTCAAAATTCGGGTTTGTCAACCAGCCTTGCAAAAACCCATTTTCCAAACTTGTCCCAGGCAACAGTTCCAGGAGCGCTTTATTCCGTCTGGCAGAATTTTGCAGGATCAATTCTTGCCTATGCATTTAGAAAATACCAATCTTAACTGCATGCCATTATTTTTTTAATATGTGCTGGATGCTAATTCTGGTGGCGATAATGATTTAGTTAATTGAAATTATGGAGTTTTGCTTTCTAATTTTTAATTCAAAATTAATTTTCATTGTTTTATTTTTCATTGTTATTAAGTGATTTAGAGAACGAGCGTTCTGTTGTTAAAAATTAATATTAAGAACAAACGTTCTGTTATATTGTAAAATAGTAACTGTTATATTGTTTTTATTCATTATACAACAAAGAATTTATAAAACAGTAAAATGATAAATATTATTAAGATAAATATTGAACATCTACAATCAACATTAGTCGTCAATATTTTCTTAAAATTTTTAAAGTGGTATGGGGGGATTAAAAATATGAATGAAACTCATAATGAACACTCCAAGGTTCCATTAATATTAATGACCTGTGTTTTATTGAGTTAGGGGAAGTCTTAGTGCTGCAATCGATATCAATGCAATAGACAATTCAAATGGTTCGTAATTCTTTGATACCTATAATTGCCTCAAACAGTAGGTACTTGGAATATTACACGGGACAGTATTCCTGTAATGGCTGGAGATACCATTATTCGCAAGTCATGGGGTTTGTAATAATCGTAACGGCTCTTCTGGGGGATGTTGTATTTATTGTAATGCGGTTTTAAGAATCTGAAGAAATGAGAGTTCATCTCTAAATATTCTTTAATCACTTATACAATTGAGGTATTTTAAAATGAAGAAAAAAACGATAGGGATATTGCTGGTGATATCTCTTGTAATGATTATAAGTATCGGTGCAATTTCGGCGGCTGATACAAATGATACATTGCTTGAAGATGCCAGTGATACGGATATTGCAACAGCTTCTGTTGCTTTAGAAGACAATGCCACTTCGCTTGAAAGTGAAGATGGCAGTGATGTTGAAATTAATGTAAATGATAATTCGGATGAAATTTCCGATGGGAAAGTAAAGGGAGATGCTTCTTCCAATGTAGGTGAAGAGGTGCTTTCTGCTTCAGATGATGATTTGCTTAAATCCGGTGGAAATAATTTTTACTATGATAAAACTGATAAATGGTACGAAGATTTTGAAGATGCCTTATCAGCGGCTGAGAGTAATGGTGGAGGAACAATAAAGATTTGGAGAGGTACATATAAATACACTTCCGATGATGATGATTTTCAATATAAAATTAATACGAAGGGTACATATACAATCCAGCCTTACGGCTCAGACCATCAAGTTATTTTTGACGGTGAGGAAAAAGGTTGGTTCTTGCATATAACTAATGAGGATATACATGTCACCATCAGTGACATCACCTTTAAAAATGGGAAAGGAAATGATGGTCCTCTGGAAGTTGAAGATGGTGCACAATTGACCTTGTACAGATGTATATTTGAGGGAAATCATGCTTCTTCCGATGGAGTTAGTTACGGATTGGGTGGTGCCATAATTGTGGATGAAGGTTCACTTATAGCCAACGACTGCAGGTTCATAAACAATAAGGCTGATAGACACGGTGGTGCCATCTGTATTGAAGATTCAGGTTCAGTTACACTTAACAACTGTTATTTTAAAGGAAATAAAAAGGGCTCTGATGAAGAAAACGACTTTGAGGATTATAGTATAGATAGTGGTGAAACTCCAGTTTGGTCTTTTACAAATTGTCTGTTTGTAGGAAGCGGTGATCTTCATATTGATGTGGATGCTCCTGAAAAATCAGTTACAATAACTCCTGTTGTTGATGAAACTATAAATTTGGTGGTTTTATATAAAGATGGTAAGTTTTATGATGATAATACTGGGGCTAGTGGCTATAGTACAACTTTCACAGACCTTGATAAAGGAACCTATACAGTTTACCTGATGGAAGGTAGTGAAAAAAGATATGAGTATTCAGGAAATACTTTTACAATTATAGAACCTAATTTTATTTTAAATGATGAAAGAGTATTTGAAACTTTAAGTGATGCTGTAAATGCTATTTCTAATGGTGGAAGTGGTGAAATTGCTGTTAAAGGCGGAACTTACACAGGTTCTAGTAATCTTAACGTGGAGATTAACAATAAAGAAGTAACAATTATGCCGAAATCTGATTGGGATCATGTCACTTTTTCAGGAGACTCTGATAAAGTCGGGGGTCAGATTGTATGTCGAAGTAATTTCTTGACTGTAGGTTCTAATTCCAAACTCACTATTGAAGATATAACTATAACCGGCTACTTTGCAGATTCAGCATTAAAATTCACTGCTGGTTCAGAGGGCTACATTTCAGATTGTAAATTTAACAATATTAAAAATCCTGATGGTTATGGTGGCAATGGAAATCCGATTAATGCGCAAAATTCAAATCTGGCACTGTATAACTGTACTTTTGAATCAAACGGTCCAACACTATTTAAAAGCACTATTGTAAATATAGATGACTGTACTTTCACTTCCAATTCAGGTACTCAGGGTGGAGCTATCAATGCTGATTCTTCCACAACTTTAAATGTTACCAACTCAGAATTTAACTTGAATGAGGCCAATGAAGGTGGGGCAATATATGCTACTAATCTTGAACTCTATGGTAATGAATTTATAGGAAATTCTGCTAACTTAGGTGGAGCTGTTTATATAACCAGTCAGAGTGAAAGTCTCATAAACATGACATATTGTGTTTTTGATACAAATCTTGGAAATTACAGGAACATATACTTCGAATCACTCACAAGGAAATTTAATTTCGAGTTCAATGAATATGATTTGAATTTGACAATACGTTTAGATGATATTTCCTATGGTTCTGATTCTATTCTTTATGGTAACTTTGACTGGGGATCAAATTTAAATAATACTTATACTCTTTTAACAGGAATTGCAGATGAGGAAAATATCTTTGGGGATATGGTCACTGTTGTAAATAAAAAATTTGAACTAAATCTTGGAGTACTTCCTGGCGGAACACATGAAATAGTAATGGAGGGTATGTATACTCAGGGAGACAGTAGGGACCATTTCTGGCAACATGATTACTATTCTGATTTATACCAAAATGAATTCTATTTAATTAATCCGGCATATGCAAAAATTGGAATTGAAAAGGCTAAAATATCATTAACTCTTGAAGTAAATGATGTATTGATACCTGAAACACCTGTTTTAAATGTTTATGCTGATAGGGATTTGAATTATACTATTTTCATTCAAAATAAATATTATCAAGTTCAAGTTGTAAATGGTAAAGGCAGCATGCAGCTGACCGGCCTTGATTTGGGCAATTATACAGTAGTCGGTATGCGTGATGCTGATGAAAATTATTATCTTATCATGAATTTCACCACTTTTTCAGTTGGTAAAACCTACAGCAACTTCCTTGTAGTGAGTACAAATGTTGAATATGATACCTTGGCTGAGGCGGTATCCAATTCCAATAGAGAGGATACTATTTATGTTAAAAACGGTACATATTCACAAACAGGAATAGTAATATCTGATAAGGCTCTTGAAATCGTTGCATTGGGTGGTGCAGTCTTTGATGCTAATGGTCGTGACGCCAATTTCATAATAGTCAATGAAAACGCTATGGTTGATATATATGGCATAACATTCAGAGGAATTCACAACAGAAATACCAATTATGGAGCTATAGTCAATCATGGATATCTTTCACTGGATTCATGTAATTTCACTGACAATAAGATTACAAAAACATCATTTGCCGGAAACGGTGGAGCAGCCATATTTAGTGACGGAGAGTCACTGGAAATTGACAACTGTAATTTCATAAATAATGTCGCTCCTTTAAAAGCAAGTACTGCAGCTGTCACATCAGTGGGTCATGATGACGTTTCAATCACTGATTCCAAATTCATAAATAACACTGCACGTGAAGGCGGAGCAGTGCACTTCAAAAACATAACACAATTTGAAGCAGCAGTCATTTCATGTGATTTTGAACAAAATACTGCTGTTAAAGGGTCTGCAATATATGTTGGCGACAATTCCAGATATCTGACTGTCACAACATCTGGCTTCAAGAAAAACGACATCAAAAATAATTTGGGAGAAAAAACTCAACTTGAAGGCGGAGTAATATATGTCAACGCAAACAATAGTGATGTAATCTTTGATATTAGTTTGTCCAATTTTGAAGACAACTCCAACAGCAATGTTGATGGCGGAGTCATATGCCTTGATGGATGTTATAAAACCAGCATTGGCAGTTGTATCTTCACTAACAATAAAGGTAAGGTTGGTTCTGCAATTTTAATCAAAAACCCTAATGATAAAAAGTTAAGCTTATTTATCGATAGCAGTGCGTTTATAAATAACACTGCAACAAATGGTGCTATTGCAACATCTCCTAAAGTTACAGCATTCATTGATGAGTGTCTTTTTGCAAATAACACTGGAGAAAACAGGAATATTTACAGCAATGGATTTACTGTGGCCCATGATTCCATTTTCGATGTTAAGGATACTAAATTAAATGCACCATCTGTTCAATATGGTGAAAGCTCAACAATTACCGGTACAGCAGATGTCGGTACCAATCTCTACGCAGCAGCCAATTTAACAGTTGCTGGTGTAAACAGCATTGTGGAAATCAAAAACAATGCATTTGCCTATAATGCAGGTACATTGGCTCACGGCAAATATTATGCTGTTTTAAACAGTATTGTAGATAACAATAATAATACTTATCTCATGGACAGTATAAGTGAAATTTTCAGAGTTACCCGTGGTAGTATGGAATTTAATGTTTCAGTTGTCAATATTACCTATGGTGAAACCCTTAAAGTCGTTGAAAGTCTACCTTCAACTGCTACAGGTACAATTGATTACCAACTGAACGGAAATTATTACACAAAAGATGAAATCGAGTCATTGAAACTGGATGCAGGAAAATATACTCTTGTAGCTATCTATGATCATGAAGATTTCGCTTTATCATCAACTATTGTTAATTTTGAAGTCTATAAAGCTAATCCGACCATATCTGTACCAGATGTGGATGTAAAATATAATGACAGCATTGTTCTGAGCATAGAATCAGATGTTCCATCAATTTACACAATTGAAATTGAAGATTACAGAAATGTTGTATTTGTCAATGGCAGCAGAACTATTGTAATAGATAAAACATTGAATCCTGGCAATTACACAATCAAGGTGACTTCACAGGAACGCGTAAACTACATATCAAATTCCACTGAGGCCAATTTGAATGTCAATGAAAATCTTCCGGTATTTAGCTTAAGAATCTCAAATACTAATATGGATGATATGGAAACTGGCAATGTGGGGGAAAATGACTCTTTAGTGGACATTTCCAATAATATTCAGAGCCAACCTTTAATGACTTTTTCATCCGTTAGGTATTTTGCAGTTGATAATGCTAAATCAGATGAAAATCTCGCTAATTCTCCAGATAATAACCTTGGTGATGAATATGGGGAAGGCAGATTCATTTTCCAATACGATGAGGATGATGATTATGAATATTTCGATACTCTAGAAGATGCAGTCGATGAAGCTGTGTTATATGGTTCAGGTATCATTACAGTTAGAGGCGGAACATATCAGGTATATAGTATTGATATTGAAGGAGAAGTGGAATTAACAATCAAGGCTTATGAAAATGAAGAGGTTATCTTTGACTGTGGAGGCGAATATTACTTCATGCTTTTAACATATGATACTGAAATATATCCGACTGGGATACCTCCGTTTTTTGAGGTAGAGCAGACAGACGGTCCTACCGTCACACTTGAAAACATTACAGTAATCAATGGGGTTGCTACTTATGGTGGAGCTATTGACCTGGAAGCGGGTACTTTGATCTTGAACAACTGTAATTTCCACAATAACGCTGCTGATGAAGGTGGAGCTATATATATTGGTCAATCTGATGCAGAATATGATGCAACGGTTATTGCAGTAAACACTACCTTTATAAACAATTCCGCATCAAGTGAAGGTGGAGCAATCTATATTGCAGATGACAATTTGGACGGTCAATCAACATCAGCATCATTTATGTTATGTACCTTTTTAGACAACTACCAAGGTGAAGATGATGAGAAAGTGAGGAATTACTTTGCTGGTGGTAATGTTGATGAAATAACTTGTCAATATTGTATCTTTAACGCTAATGGGGAAATATACAATTTCACTATGGATAAAATCAATCAGGCTGTCTATGTAAATGGTACATCTAATGATACCTTTGATTCAGTGGTCTTATTGTACTTCGATACAGCACCTTTATACGCTATTAACAACAACGGTTCAAGTGATTTCAGCATCACTTTTGAGGATGTTATGGGCGGAAACTATACAGTAGGTGTAATGAACGACCATGACTTCAATACATATATCTTTGATGTCAAATTTGAAATGAAAGTGCCGAATTTCATCATATCCGAAGATGAAGTATATGAAAACTTAACCGATGCTATTGATGCAGTTAGTGAAAATGGAGTTATATATGCAAATATGAATTACTATGTTGAAGAGCAAATGGGAATTGATATCAGCAAATCATTCACTCTTAAGAATTTCAGAGGCCGTGATGTTGTTTTCGACGGAAACAGTACAACATGGTTCTTTACAATAGCTGAAGGATGCACTGTTGCATTTGAAGGCATATACTTCACTGACGGTGCTGTAAAAAATCATGCAAGCATTGAAAATTACGGTACTTTAGTAATCAATAACTGTACATTCGACAGTTTCGAAACAGGTGAAATCATACACAACTCCGGTTTATTAAACATATTGAACTCTACATTTACACTTAACTTTGTTAATAATGCTGTTGTCTGGAATGATGGACAATTATTCATCGATACAGTTGAATTTTCAAGCAATATTGTCAATATGAGTTCTGTTGTATACACCAATGGCGCTGCAGAAATCATCTCTTCCAATTTCACAGAAAACTATAATTTCGCAAATGGTGGTGCAATCTATAACGCCAAGTCATTATCTGTTAAAGACACCGTTTTCACAGAAAATGAGGGTTACAATGGTGGAGCTGTTTATAGTGAAGGAACCTTAGAAGTTATAAACTCCACTTTTGAAGACAACACTGCAAACGGATATGGTGGAGCAATTTACAATGGAAATGAAGCAAACATATTCAATTCAACATTCACAGGATCATCCAGTGAAATGGACGGTGGTGCCATTTATAACAATAATATTATGACTGTGGACAATTCCACATTCGTTGCAAATTCCGCAGCCGGAAAAGGTGGTGCGATTTACAACAACAAGTCTTTGGTACTTACAAAATCCCTATTCGGAATTAACTATGCTGAAGAGTGTGCAAACATTTACAATGCAGGAGATATTCAATACAGCGAAAACACATTTGATTTCTATGATGTGATACTGGTTGTTCCGGATGGTGAATACGGCATTCCTACAACAATTACCGGTACACTTAACCCTGAATTCAACATGGATCTTCAAGTAACATTGCCTGGTTTTGTCAATCATAAAGATGCAACAGTCACAATTTCAGACGGTGTGTTTGAATACGTTACAGACATTTTGCCAAAAGGTATTTATGATGTTGTCTTGGATGAAATCATTTATGACGGCTACGGCAACATTTATTATGGTGAAGCAATAACCGACAGGCTTATCATACGTAAGGCGAATGTCTACATCAATCTGACTGTAGATGATATTGTCCTTAGAAATACTGATCAGGCCGCACCGGTTTTAAAAATCAGTGCAAGTAAAGACGGATTATTGAATATTGTTTTCAACAATAAGATTTTAAATGTTAATATTAGAGGCGGTCAGGCCACAGTAACATTGGATGCAGTCGGTGAAGGAAATTACACTGTATTTGCTGCTCGTGAAGGTGATGAAAACCATAACGATGCTGTAAACACAACCACATTCACAGTCAGTGAATATGTGGGCAATTTCATTGTCAACAGTACTGGCGGTAAATATGATACATTACGTGAAGCCATCGATGCTACTTCAGATGATGATGTCATTTATGTAATGGAAGGAAACTATTCTGGTGGGTACAATTTTGGATTTGTCATTTCAGGTAAGAAATTATCTATAATTCCTCTTGGAGATGTTGTTTTTGATGGAGAGTCAAGCAATAACTACTTTATGTATGTTCATGAAAGCGCTGATGTTACTATATGTGATATTGTTATTACAGGATTTAACACTAATGCTGGATCAGGGATAGAATATTACGGTACTTTTGAAAATCACGGTAATTTGACTCTTGATGGATGTACCTTTGCTAATAATGCTATTTCTGGAGATACGACTAAAGCATTAATCTATAATGAAGGAAATTTAAACATTGTTGAATGTGAATTTTATGACCATGTATTTAGTGGAAATATCATAGATAGTCGGCCTCAATCCAATCTCATAGTTAATGGATCAACATTTGAGAACAATGCAGTTAATGATGACCTCATTTCAATTGATAATGCGAATTCAGTAAAAATTATATCAAGTGTATTTGCCGAAAACGACAAGATATTTTCATCCCAATGCAGTATTATTCGTGCTGTTGAGTGTACAGATGTTGTCATTAGTTCTGCATTTTACAATAACACTCGAGGAAAGGATGTTATTTCTGCAGTTGCAAACACTAATCTGCTTGTTGATAATTCCATATTCACAGGCAATACTATGGATAATATAATCCGCGCATACGACAATGTTCAAAGTACTATTTCAGAATGTACATTCACAGAAAACACTGTTAAAAATGTTGTTTTAAGTGATGGCGAAAAACTGTCAGTTCTTGAATCTACATTTTCAGACAATACCCTTTCAGGCAACGGTGCATTATACATTGTATCAGGAAATGCAATTGTCAACGGCAGTGTATTTTCAAACAATAAGGCAAATAATTACAGAAACATCTATAGTGTTTCCAGCAATGTGAACATTACCAATTCAGTATTTGATGCTCTAAACGTTGATTTCACTGTTCAGGATATTGACTACGGCCAAACTGAAACAATTGAAGGAACTATTGATATCGGTACAAACCTCAACTTACCTGTTAATTTGGACATTAACTCCAAAACCTATTCAGTCAACGTAACTGACAATAAATTCACCTACAATGCAGGTATTCTTAACGGTGGGGACTATAAGGTAGTATTAAATCCAAAAGATGCTAATTCAAACACTTTTGTATTTGATAAAATAACCAAAATGTTCACTGTCAATCGTATAGATCCTGGATTGAGCATTTCAATAGCAGATATTACTCAGGGTGAAAAATTAAAAGTTAATACAACAATCAGTAAGAATGCTTCTGCTAATGTTGTCTATGAACTGGACGGTAAGATATATTCTAAGAAGGAACTGGAAAATCTCACATTGGCTCCTGGCGATTATTTGGTTGTAGCAATGTATAGGGGAGATAAAAACTTCCTTTCAGCTACTGCAATGGATAATGTGAAAGTTCACAAAGTCGCTCCAAACATAACTGTCAGTGATGTTGTCATCAACTATGGTGATGAGATTAAAGTAAATGTAAGTGCTGATGTTGCTGATTATTATACAGTATTTATTGGCAACGAATCAGTTTCATTATATGTTAATGATAATGCAACATTCACATTCGCAAGTGAAAACTTCAAATCTGGTAATTATGAAATCACAGTTTATGTATTTGAAACTGACGATTATGATGAAGCATATGCCTATGCCACTTTAACAGTTAATAAGGCTGTAGGTATTTTCAATTTAACAAACGATACAATTGTTCAGGGTGAAAATGCAACAATTACTGTAGAAGTTCCACTCAATGCATACGGAAACATTACATACAGAGTATATGATAAGGATAAGAAGGAAGTTTACAGCATCACACAATCCTGTCTGGATGAACTTGTTGTTCCTAATCTGAATCCTGGATTATATAATGTCACAGGTACTTATGAAGGCGATTCTTACTACGCTAAAGAATCTATAATCAACTATGGTGAAATATTTGTCAGAGGATGTGTAGACGTAATCGTTTCTGTAGACAATATAACTTATGGTGAAAATGCCACTGTTACTGTTGAAAGTAATGTTGATGGTGACTATCTTGTTTATGTAGGAACTGAACCTATTGTAGTTACTGTCATAAAAGGCACTGGAAATGTGACTGTTCCTAATTTAAGTGCCGGAAGTCATGCTGCAAATGTAACTGTTATTGATGGCAATTATTCCGGATTTAATGAAACAGCATTTGACGTAGCTCCTAAATCCATTTCAGTTGATGTTTCTATTGAAGATATTGTATTCGGTGATAATGCTATTGCTATTGTCAATGGTGAAGTTGATGGCGAATACATTATAGAGATAGATAATCAGAATTATACTGTAAATGTTGTTGACGGTAAAGGAAGTTCTGCAATTGACGGTTTGGCCATTGGTGATGATATTTTAGCTTCCATAACAATTGCCAACGCTAACTATAGCGCATCCAATACTACAACATTTAATGTATTCAGTAAATATAATACTCCAATTTCCATGGATATGGAGATTGTGGAAAACAATATTACAATGACTGTTACTGTTAGTGATAAGGCAACTGGTCTTGTCAAATTCCAAGTAATCGGTCAGGAAGAATATGTGGTATACTCTGATGTTATTGGCGGTGTAGCTATTCTTGAGGATGTCCTTGAGACTGGTGATTACACAGTTGTCGCAACCTATATGGGTAATGACAGATTCAACACTAACATCACTTATGAGGATTTCACTATCAAAGGCCACATTAAGAAGAATACTACTATCAGTGCTCGTGCTGATGTGGTTGGAAGCAGAGTTACAATAACTGTAAATGTTGATGAAAACGCTACCGGTTTTGTAAAACTGACTGTTGGCGGTACTGTTGCAAATATTGAAGTAGTTGATGGTGTCGCAACACTGACAACCGTACTGGTTCCAAACAGTTACCTTGTTGGTGTAACTTACCTTGGTGATGACGACTACAATATGAACAATACAATGGTGACATTTACCATAGTAGAAGTTTCCAAAGAAAATACTACTATTGATCTTAACATTACAGCTGATGAAGACACTGCTCTTATTATGGTTGATTTGAATGAAAACGCAACTGGATTGGTTAAACTCTATATGCTCTGGAAGGAAACCGGTGAAGAATATACCATGTACATGGATGTTATTGACGGTCATGTTGAAACATTAACCAACAGCATTGAACCTGGAAACTACACTATAGTTGCAACATACATGGGTGATTCAGTATTCAACACCAACACTACCTCTGGTGATGTTGAAATCTTCGGACATATCCTGAAAGATACACCAATCACAGCAGATGTTGTTGCAAGCGGTACAAGAGTTACATTAACTGTTAAAGTTGATGAAAACGCTACCGGATTTGTCCAACTTCTGTTTGGTGATAATGTATTCAACATTGCAGTAGAAGATGGAATTGGAAAATTAACAACTTCATTGCCTTACGGAAGCTACAGCCTGAATATAACCTATTTAGGTGATGCAAACTACAACAAGAACTCCACTAAACTTGATTTCACAATTGTAGAGCCTGATAAGGAAATCACTCCAATCTCCTTGGATGTCGTGACTGACGAAAACTATGTGGGAATGACTGCTACTGTTAGTGATGCTGCAACAGGTCTTATCAAATTCCAAGTAATTGGTAGTACAGGACAATACACACTCTATGCAGATGTAATTAATGGAAAAGCCATTCTTGAAGATACTCTTCCAGTCGACAATTACACAGTAATTGCAACATATATGGGAGACAGCAGGTTTAATACCAACATTACTTATGAAGACTTTACTATCCTGGGTCATATTAAGGTGGATACTCCAATTAGTGCTCGTGCTGATGTGATTGGAAACAGAGTTACAATAACTGTAAATGTTGATGAAAACGCTACCGGTTTTGTAAAACTGACCGTCGGAGGTACTGTGACTAATATTGAAGTAGAAGATGGTGTCGCAAAACTGACAACCATGCTGGTGGCAAACAGTTACTTTGTTGATGTAACTTACCTTGGTGATGACGACTTCAATATGAACAGTACTAAACTGGCATTTACCATAACAGAAGTTTCCAAGAAAAATACTAATATTGCTCTTGACATTACAGCTGATGAAGACACTGCTCTGATTGTGGTTGACTTGAATAAGGCTACAACAGGATTAGTTAAACTCTACATGCTCTGGCAAGAAACCGGTGAAGAATACACTATGTATATGGATGTTATTGATGGTCATGTTGAAACATTAACCAACAGCATTGAACCTGGAAACTACACTGTAGTTGCAACATACATGGGTGATTCAGTATTCAACACAAACACTACATCCAAAGACATTGAAATCTTCGGACATGTGCTGAAAGATACACCAATCACAGCAAATGTTACTACTAATGGAAACAGAGT
>NZ_JAUNXX010000057.1 GCF_030539555.1 Methanobrevibacter sp.
TTTTTTATTAGAATTTTTTCATTAGGGACTCCGGGGTCCTGTTCCCCTTCAACCACTGGCTTGAAATATAATTTTCCAAATTATACCTTCAAAGATAGGGTGGATTTTAAAAGACAATTTTTAAGTGAAAAATTTAAGATTAAAAAGATTTTAGGCATTATCGGTGAGGGTATTGGTGGATATGAGGTTTTCACATGGGCTTGTGAATATTGTGATGAAATGGAATTTATTATTTTGTTAAATTCCCCTTTTAAGATATACGGTTATAGTTATGCTATGGTTAAAAGTATGGAGCATATTATAGATTCAGCAGATGATTTTTATTCTGATAATTACAGTTCATCTTTGTCTAGAGTGTCTGTTACTCTATTGAGATTATTGTTCATGTCGTACTTTCCAAATAAAGTTTTTGAAAAATTAAGCAATGATGAAATTGATATTTTAATGGATGATTATGTGGATGAAGGTCTATTTATGGATGTCTATGATTTCAAATTCCGTCATGATTGTATTTTGGGATATGATGTTGAAGAAAAATTGCCAAACATCAAAGCAAAATCATTATTTTTAGGCACAACAGGATATTTGTTCTTTTATCCAGAAATTGATTTAATTCCTTTAGAAAATAAGATTAAAAATTCCAAGGTAAGAGTTTTCGAGTCCAGTAGAGAGAATTACTATGATGAAGCGAATAACTCTGATCTGATTCAGGAAATAATTTCATTTTTAAACGATTTGTAAAATTAAAAAAAGAAAGCTAGTTGAAAACTAGCTATTTTGAAGCTTCAAGCATATGTTGAACTGCTTTTAAGGATTTGTCAGCAACTTCTTTTGGTAATGTTACTTGGGGAGCTTCGTTTATGAGAGAATCTCTCACTTTTTCTAATGTATGCAATTTCATAGTTTCACAAATGGCTCCTTCAAGCAGAGGATATAATTTTTTACCTGAGATTTCTAGGTTGATTCTTGTAATCATGTCAACTTCAGTTCCAAGAACAAATTCTTCATGGTCACTTTCTGCAATATGTCTTAACATTCCCCCAGTTGACATTACATGGTCACAAGCTTGTTGAACTTCGATATTGCATTCTGGGTGACAGATTATTTCTGCATCAGGGTATTGTTCTCTTTTTAGCTCAACATCTTCAATGTGTATTAGTTTGTGAACATAGCAGTGTCCTCCTTTAGGAACCGGAATGATTTCTTTATCCACTCTTTCGGCAACATGGTTTGCTAAATTATTGTCCGGTCCAAATAATATCTTTTCATGAGGTAAACTTTCAGTAACTTTCACCGCATTGGCAGAAGTGCATAATGTATCTGCATGCTGCTTTGCTTCAGCAATACTGTTTACATATAGTATAACTCCAGCATCCGGATGTTCTTCTTTTGCTTTTAGGAGTTCCTCTTCAGGCAACATGTGTGCCATTGGGCATTCAGCTTCTAATGTTGGTATAACTATCTTTTTATCCGGATTTAGTATGAATGCTGTTTCAGCCATAAAATCTACTCCACAAAAGATAACCAAATCTTTATCATCAATTTCAGAAGCTTTTATACATAACTCCAATGAATCTCCAAGAAAATCTGCAATTTCTTGAATCTCTTTTGGTTGATAATTGTGTGCAAGGATTATTGCATTCTTTTCTTCTTTCAATTTTAAAATTTCATCTTGAAGAGTACTGTTCATCTTTTTCACCCATTTCCACATATTTTCTAATTTCATTAGTAATAATTAATTTATAGTCGTCTTTACTATTAAAGTCTTTTACCCAAAATGATACTTTAAGTTGTGATTCTTCAAAAGTTATTCCTTTTGAGTATACATTCGGTTTTGGATTTTCAGAAATTCCGTCGTAGGAAAGTATTCTTTTAATTATATATCTCTTAAAATCTTCAACATCGACGTGCAGGGCCACTCCTGTTAATATGTCTACTCTATACATTTCAGGTTCTTTGAATTGCAGATAAGAATTATTTGTCAATGTTGAGTTAGGGACCTGATTTTTAACTCCATTATCATCAACAACAATTGTTGATCTTAATGTTATTCTTTCGACAAAACCTTTTTTGTTGTTTATTTCAATGGTGTCTCCAACTTTAATGCTTTTTCCAATAATTAAAATTATTCCTGAAAACAAATTTGAAATGATGTCTTTGGCTGCAAAACTCACAGCAATACCTATTATTCCTAAACTGAGAAGGGTTCCAGTCAAATTGATTCCAAAGAATTGCAATATGACCATTAATGCAATAAAATAAATGATATAGTTAATTATGTCTCGAATGAGATAAATTGCTGTCATGTCTTTTTTAAATCTTTTCATTTTATTCATTAAAAAGGCCACAATTCGAGTTATAATCGATGTAAGTATGATGACGATTAAAATGTAGATGAGAGTGATCGCAGGATCGTCAAGTGTTGTTGGAATATTCATATCAATCACAATTCAATTTTTTTTAAGTCTTTAGCTATTTCAGTATTTTTAAAGATTTCCTGTGCTTCTTTTAATAACTGGTCGGTATTCTGATATCTTGTACTAATATGTGTTAATATTAATTTTTCACTATTTGATTTTTTAGCCACTAATGCGGCGTCAGTTGAGGTGGAGTGGAAATTTTCTTCAGCCTTTTCTTTGTCTTCAGTTATATATGTTGATTCGTGGATAAGTAATGTGGAATCTCTTGCTAAGCTTATCATTTCATCACAAGGTGTGGTGTCTCCGGAATATGTAATTTTTCTTCCTTTTCGGGGAGGGCCTAAAACCTGTTCTGGCTTTATAATTTTGCCGTCAACTTCTACCTCTTCGCCATTGTGCAATTTCCCAAAATCCGGACCAACAGGAACGCCAAGTTCAATAGCTTTTTGGCGCTGAAACCTTGGTTTTTTTAACTCTTCAATGGAATATGCAAGACAAGGAACATAATGATTGACATTTTGTGAGGTGATGACATATTCTTCAGTTTTCTCAACAATTTCAGAGCCGATTTCAATAAATTCAATAGGAAATTCAATTTTACAATAGCCTAAACTAAAAATGGCTTCCTGAAGTTTATGTAATCCCTTTGGACCATATATTGTTAATTTTGTGTCTCTTCCTCTAAAGTTCATGGATTGCAATAATCCAGGAAGACCTAAAATATGGTCTCCATGATAATGAGTGATAAATATCTTAGAAATCTTCATTGGACTCACTTTAGCAAAAATCAATTGTTTTTGTGTTGCTTCACCACAATCAAACAACATTACTTCACCAAATGCTTTTAAAACAATCGCAGGATGATTTCTTTCAAATGAATGAACTGCTGAAGAGGTTCCTAAAAATGTTATTTCCATAAAAATCACGAAATTTTAATATTATAAAAATACTATATATTTTAATAATTATTAACTTTTTAGGTGGTTTTTTGGATAAAATTATTGAATACATGCTTGCTGAAGATGAAGGGTTTGGTGATATTACTTCTAATGCTGTTGTTGATGAGGGCAAATCTGTAAATGCATATATCATTTCAAAGGATGAGGGTATTTTAGCAGGTGTTAATATTATCAAACAATTATTTGAAGAAAAAGGAGTTCATGTTTCATTTTGGCTAAAAGAAGGTGTTGAAATCTCTAAAGGGGACTTGTTAATTTCTCTTAAAGGTGATGCAAGGACTATTTTGCTTCTTGAAAGAACCGCACTAAATCTGCTCATGAGGATGAGTGGTGTTGCAACAGCTGCTAACAATTATGTTAATTTGGTTAAAGATTATGATTTAATAGTCGCTGGGACTCGTAAAACTTCTCCGGCTTTAGCCAAATTTGATAAATACGCTTTAAAAATTGGTGGTGCAGATACTCATCGATTCAGTTTGGATGATATGGTTCTGATTAAGGATAATCATATTGCGGCCTGTGGAACTCCGCTCGAAACACTTCTTAAAGCAAAAGATAATGTTAGTTTCTCTAAAAAAATTGAAATAGAAGTGGAAACTTTAAATGATGCTATTGAATGTGTAAAAAACGGTGCAGATATTGTAATGCTGGACAATATGTCTCCAAATGAGGTTAAAAAAGTTATTGGGGAGCTTAAAAAATTAAATATTCGTCAGAATTCTTTAATTGAAATTTCCGGCGGAATAACTTCTGAAAATATTTTGGATTATGCAGATTTGGGAGTGGATATAATTTCAATTGGGGCCTTGACACATGCAACTAGAAGTTTGGACTTTAGTTTGAGATTGGATGTGGAATCACAATCTTAGTGATAGGACCTTCTTTAATTCTTTATCACTCATTTCTGTGATAAATGTTTCATCGTTAATTATGGCTTTTTTAGCCAAATCTATTTTTCTTTTACTCATTTCATCAATAGCTTCTTCCAATGTTCCTTTTGTAATGAATCTGTAAACCATAACGTCTTTGTCCTGACCGATTCTATGTACTCTGTCGGTTGCCTGGTTTTCAACTGCAGGATTCCACCATAAATCATAATGAATAACATTTCTGGCAGCAGTTAAATTCAAACCAGTCCCTCCGGTTTTAAGTGTTGCAACTAAAATCTTGTAGTCTTCATCTTCCTGAAACGTGTCAATGACTTTTGTCTTTTCGCTTAGTGTTTGCGAACCGTGTAAAAATAGCACTTCCTGCTTAAATCTTTTTGAAATTAATTTTTGAATGATTTTTCCCATTTCAACATATTGTGTAAAAATTATCACTTTTTCATCAACACTTAAAATATTTTCTAAAATATCTGCTAAAAGCTCCATCTTTCCGGATTCTTTAATTGTAGGATTTTTAATATCTAAAAATTGAGCTGGGTGATTACAGGTTTGTTTTAGTGCAGTTAAGATTTTTAGAATTATTCCTTTCCTTTGAATTCCTTTTGCATTTTCAATATCAAAGAAGATCTCTTCTAGAATGGCATTATATAATCTGATCTGCTTTTTTGATAATGTGCAGTAAATATCATTAACAAATTTCTCAGGCAATTCTTTTTTTATGTCTTCGTCACTTTTTAGCCGTCTTAAAACAAATGGTTTGGCAATTGTTTTCAGATTTTCCAGAACTTCTTCATCTTCTAACTTTTCTATGGGCACAACATATTGTCTTTTGAAATCGTCTTTGGTGGATAGATATCCCTTGTTTACGAAATCGAATATGGACCAATAATCCATTAATCTATTTTCAATAGGGGTCCCTGTTAAAGCGATTTTAGTTGATGCTTTAACACTTTTTATGGCTTTGGTCTGTTCGGTATTCGGATTTTTGATATTCTGTGCTTCATCGATTACACATAAAAGCCAATTTTTGTCTAAAAACATGTCCAAATCGAGCCTGACAACTCCGTAAGATGTTAAAATAATATCATAATCCTCTAAAGGAAATGTTCTGGAGGATCCATGATAGATGTAATAGGATAATTGTGGCGTGAATTTTCTGATTTCGTTTTCCCAATTGGATATTAATGTGGGAGGTACAATTATTAGTGTCGGCTCATTATCATATGGATTTTTCTCTTTAAAGTAAAGAATTGCACTTAAAATCTGCAGTGTTTTTCCAAGCCCCATATCATCAGCTAAAATGCAGCCGAATTTATATTTGATATTCTGAATTAACCAGGAATAACCAATTTTTTGATAAGGTCTTAATTCACCGGTTAATGATTCTGGCGCATTATAAATTTTCGCTTCTTTAATTAACTTTTTGAATTTAATGTAATCTGAGGGGGCTTTGAAATTGTGGTTGTTATTCATATTCCCATCCCATTATTTTGATGATTTATATTATAATATTTTTTCAATAAATATTATTTGAATTCGGATGTTAATTTTGAAAAATTTAAATCATATTCACTTTTTCAATATTATTTTTCAAATTATCTGAAAAATTCCTCAAAAAACAAACTTTAATAATATATTAAAATAAAATATAATAAAGATAGTAGATTATTATTTTTTTATGATGGTGATTTAATGGTAAAAATAGCTAAATTGGCTTTGGAAGATGGTACTATTTTAAAAGGTGAAGGATTTGGTTATGAGACCACCAAATTAGGAGAACTTGTTTTCTCTACTGGTATGGGTGGTTATACTGAATCATTAACAGATCCTTCCTTTAAAGGAGAGATATTGATGTCCACTTACCCATTAGAGGGAAACCATGGTGTAAGTGAGAACTGGTATCAATCTGATAAAATTCAGTATGAGGGTATTGTTTGTCGTGAAGTTTGTCTTGAAGTTTCAAATTTCGGACCTCAAAAAACTTTGGATGAATTTTTAAAAGAATTCAAGACTCCCGGACTTAGTGGTATTGACACTAGGGATTTAACTCTTAAAATACGTGAGAGAGGTTCACTTAAAGCTGCAATCACAACTGAAGATATTGATGATGATAAATTACTGGAAATGGCACGTAGCCAACCAAGTATTGAAGATAGGGATGTTGTTCCATTGGTTTCCACTAAAGAAATTAAGATTTTCAATGAGGATGCAGATAAAAAAGTTGCTTTGATTGATTGTGGTGTTAAAAAGAACATTATTAACTCATTTTTAGAAAGGGATATTGGTGTTGTTTTATTCCCATATGATACTGATTATAAAACTGTCCTTGATTATTCTCCTTCCGGATTAATGATTACATCCGGTCCTGGAAACCCTGATAGGGTGTCTGAAACCATTGAAACAATGAAAAAATTATCAAACAGATTACCGGTCTTCGGAATCTGTATGGGTCAACAATTGATTGCTAAATCTTTTGGAGCAAGATCTTATAAAATGAAATTCGGACATAGGGGTGAAAACCAGCCTGTTAAAGATTTAAGCACTGGAAAAGTTTTCATAACATCTCAAAACCATGGTTTCACAATTGATAAGGAGTCTTTAAAAGAAACAGATTTGGTTTTAACTCAAGTAAATCTAAACGACGGAACTCCGGAAGGTATTTCACATAAAGAATTGCCATTGCATTGTATACAGTACCACCCTGAAGCAGGTCCTGGTCCGAATGATACAAGAAGTATTTTTGATGAATTTAATCAAATGATGGAAGATTATTAAAAAAATTAATGAGGATTATATATGCCAGTTGATAAGGATATTAAAAAAGTATTAATTATTGGTTCTGGACCTATTCAAATCGGACAGGCTGCTGAGTTCGATTATTCAGGTTCTCAAGCTTGTAAATCACTAAGAGAGGAAGGTATTGAAACAGTTCTTGTTAACAGTAATCCGGCTACAATTCAAACAGACTTGGGAATGGCTGATACTGTTTATACTGAACCATTAACTCCGGAAGTTGTTGCAAAAATCATAAAAGAAGAAGAAATTGATGCTATTTTACCGACTATGGGTGGACAAACAGGATTAAATATAGCAACAGGCCTTGGAGACTTAGGTTTGCTTGAAGGAATTAAAGTTTTAGGTTCCGATGTTCAAACAATTAAAGATGTGGAAGACAGAGACTTATTTGCCAATTTGATGGAAGAAATTAATGAAGAAATTCCAAAATGTCAGGCTGTGGAAAGTGTTGATGCGGCACTTGAAGCTGTAAAAGACATTGGTTATCCGGTAATTGTCAGACCAGCATTCACATTGGGTGGAACTGGTGGTGGAATAGCCCACAATGAAAAGGAATTGATTGAAATTGCAAATCATGGATTGGATATGAGTTTCATTAATCAAGTTCTAATTGATGAATCAGTTTTAGGATGGAAAGAAATAGAATTTGAAGTAATGAGGGATAAGGAAGATACATGTATTATTGTATGTACAATGGAAAATATCGACCCAATGGGAATCCATACTGGAGATAGTGTTGTAGTTGCTCCTATTCAAAACTTATGTGATGAAACTATTCAGAAAATGCGTGATGCTTCAATTAAAATCATAAGGGCATTGGGAATTCGTGGTGGATGTAATATCCAATTTGCACTCAATCCTGAAACCGATGAATATAAGGTTATTGAAGTAAATCCTCGTGTATCAAGGAGTAGTGCGCTTGCATCTAAAGCAACAGGTTATCCAATTGCTAAAATATCATCAAAAGTGGCCTTGGGCTTAACTTTGGATGAAATTAAAAACGATATTACTAAAGAAACTCCAGCATCTTTTGAACCCGCTATTGATTATGTTGTAATCAAAATCCCAAGATGGCCATTTGATAAGTTTAAAGGAATTGGTCGTGAAGTGGGAGTCCAAATGAAAGCAACTGGAGAAGTAATGGCTATCGGAAGAACATTTGAAGAAGCATTCCAAAAAGCATTAAGATCACTTGATATGGGATTCGACGGATTCGAATATGTGGAATGGTCTGAAGAGGACCTTGCTAACCCAACTGATATGATTTACTTCCAAATTTATTCAGCTATTAAAGATGGAATGGATATTGATAAAATCAGAGAGCTCACAAATATCGACAATTTCTTCCTGTACAAAATCAGAAACATTGTAAACTTTGAAAATGATGTTACTGCTGATAAATTAAATGATGAAGCATATCTGAGGAAAGCAAAACAGTTAGGCTGTTCTAATAAAAGATTAGCCGATTTATCTGGTCAGACTGAAGAATACATTAGAAATTTACTTTCAAGATACAATATCAAGCAATCCTATAAAATGGTAGATACCTGTGCTGCGGAATTTGAAGCAAAAACTCCTTATTATTACAGTAGCTATGACACAGGAAATGAATTGGTATCAACTAATAAGAAAAAAGTTGTAATCCTGGGTGCAGGTCCAATTAGAATTGGACAGGGTATTGAATTTGACTACTGTTGTGTACACTCTTCTTTAGCATTAAAAGAAGAAGGAATAGAAACAATCTTAATCAACAACAATCCTGAAACTGTAAGTACCGATTATGATATTTCAGATAAACTGTTCTTTGAACCATTAACATTTGAAGATGTGATGGGTGTCATCGATCAGGAAAAACCTGATGGAGTAATTGTGCAATTTGGAGGACAGACCTCAATTAACTTAGCTGTGCCTCTTGCAAATGCAGGTGTTAAAATATTAGGTACTCCATATGAAAGTATCGATAGGGTAGAAGACAGGGAATTATTCGCTGACCTTTTAGAAAAATTACATATCCATCAAGCACCATATGGAACAGCAAATTCCTTTGAAGAAGCAAAAGAAATTGCAGAAAAAATCACATTCCCAGTACTTGTACGTCCGTCATATGTAATCGGTGGACGGGCAATGGAGATTGTTTATGATACCAATGAACTTGAGGAATATATGAAAGAAGCTGTAAAAGTATCTCCTGACCACCCTATTTTAGTGGATAAGTTCCTA
>NZ_JAUNXX010000105.1:0-1596 GCF_030539555.1 Methanobrevibacter sp.
ACAAAGTAACTAAGATTTTTGCTTTTGTTGTTGCAATATGTCTTCCAATCATACCTTTAGCCTCTAATTATGGTCTCCATTACTTTGGAGGGTATGCTCCTATATTGGATAATGTGACAAGTGTAATGTATCATCCGGCAATCACATACTCATTTACTTTCCTACAACAAATTTTCATAGCAATGATTGGTCTTTTAACCTTCTTGGTTATATTCATCTATTTGACAAAATACAAAGAAGTTTCAGGACCTTATTTGTTCTTATTGTTCTTAGGTACTGCTGCTGTTACAGCGATGTTATTAACAGATGATATTTTCCACATGTTTGTATTCTTTGAGATATTGGCACTTGCGCAGGTAGGTATTGTTGCAGCTTCATCAATTGATTACAGTTATGAAATGGCATTGAAATATATGATTTTGGGATCAATCGGTTCTCCAATAATGCTTCTGGGAATCGGATTTTTGCTTGCATTGACTGGTAGTGTAAATGTAACAGATATTGTCGCTGCAGTTCATAATGGTTTGGTTGATGCTACATCTCCAGTATTTTTAACTTCACTCGGATTAATATTCTTTGGTTGGTTATATGCTTCAGGATTACCACCATTCCATACTATAAAATCTGGAATTTATTCAAAAGCAGAACCTCATGGAGCAGCTTTACTTCAATCATTTACAGTTATTTCAATGATTTCAATTGTTTTAATCATGTTTAGAATATACTCCACATTACCAATCTTTGAAGTTCTCATAGTTTTCTTCTCTATCTTAGCTATGATATTGGGTGTTTCACTCGCACTCACACAAACAGACTTCAGAAGAATGATTGGATTTTTAGCAGTTGGAGAATTAGGTTTCATTGGTTTGGGTATTGGTCTTGGAACTCAATATGCAATAACCGCCGGTTTATTCCAGGCATTAAACGAGATTATTATTACTGCATTATTGTTCATAGGATTTGGTGCTATTGTAAATGCAACAAATGAAGTGGATACACGTAAACTAGGTGGGCTTCTGGCTTATCATCCAAAAGTAAGTTTGATGCTTTTAATAGGTGGTTTGGCCATGGCTGGAGTTCCTCCTTTAAGCGGTTTCCAATCTAAATTAATGCTTGTTCAAGCATCGTTAAGTTGCGGATTCCCTGAACTGTCTATTCTGGCCATTATGGTAAGTATAGCTACATTTGTGGTATTTGTAAAAACATTCTACGCAATGTTTTTAAGACCAAAGCCAAATGATTTGGATGTTGAAAATAAGGAGGTTCCTCGAGCAATGATTTTTGCAATGGGAGTATTATTAATAATTATTGTTGCATTAGGTTTATTCCCGGATATGGTTACAAATGGAATTTCTAACTTTGTAGGAGGGATATTATGAAACTATATGATCAGATATTTGATGTTGTAAAACAATTTAAGAAATTGTTTTCTCCGGGTCCGGTAACTAATGCGGATGTTTCTGGAAGTATTACTGCAGAAATATTCTTAATTGTTTCATTGGTTTTATCTGCATTATTATTGCGACATATTAGTGTTTTACTTGCAGGATTAGTTACATTAATATTGGCAATTGTATTAATTTCAAATATTCCGCT
>NZ_JAUNXX010000105.1:1606-1928 GCF_030539555.1 Methanobrevibacter sp.
CGCTCATTCCTAAGTTTAAGATTGAGCAAGAGGATTCACTTGATAAAATGTTATTTTATGCAGTGGTAACACTTGCTATAATTGTTACATTTTTATACTGGGGTGGTAATCTTGTCTAGTATGAATACAGTTCGTAATTTGATTGCTGCTGTAATGGCGGCTATATTCTCTGTTACTTTATTTGATGCAGTATTCAATTTAAGTAACATTATTGCTCCTGGCGTAAGTAATATCTATAATGCTTTAGGAACTCAAATAGCTCCAAACATGGTAACTGTAGTTATTTTTGATTTCAGAGCATACGATACATTAGGAGAATCAA
>NZ_JAUNXX010000105.1:1938-3611 GCF_030539555.1 Methanobrevibacter sp.
TTGTTAACTGCAGGTTTAGTTGTTTTGCTTATATTCGGTAGAGGATTATTGGGGGATAAACGATGAGTCAAGGTAGTGTGATTTTAAGAATTATATCTTTACCAATTTCAATTTTATTAATATGTTTAGGTATAATGACTATTCTTGGAGGCCATATAACACCTGGTGGAGGTTTCCAAGGTGGGGCGATGATAGCTAGTGGAATCATTTTATCTATTCTTGTTTATGGTTTAGGTAATTCTCCATTAGAACTCTCTCATGCATATATTGAAGTTCTTGAATCAATTGGTGCATTAGGTTTTATAGTTTTAGGTTTGGTAGGATTATTTGCAGGTGGATTTTTCTTGTATAATGTTGGAACTGACTTATTAAATATTGTTCCGGCAGCAGTCCAAAATGCCTTGCATTATCCTGATGTTACTAATGCAGGTTTTATTCCGTACCTCAATATATTCGTTGGTTTAAAAGTATTTGTTGGATTGTCCTCAATTGCAATAGCATTTGAAGGATTTAAGAAAATAGTAGAGGAGAGCGAATGATGTTAAGTTTAGGACCAATTATATTTGGATTAATCTTGGGTTTGGTTATAGGATCCCAAATCAAGCTTAATATTGGTGGTGCAAAATTCACATTAGCATCATTTGTAGTGATACTTATTGCAGGAATTGTTGTAGCATGGCAATTAGGTAATTATCCATTTTACACAGATTTACCGATTTCTACTGCATTTCTATCTGCTTTAATAGGAATTTTTGTAGGTAAACTACTATTTGCAAGGAGTAAATAGGGGGTTTTTATAATGTTTTTATCGACTAATACCTGTGAAGGAAAAAGAGACTGTATTGAACAATGCCCTACAAAAGCTATTAGATTCATAAATGGCAGAGCTTTTAGCTGTCTTACTTGTGGAATATGTTATAAAAACTGTCCAAATGGTGCAATCTTCCTTAATAGTTATGGAGGATATGTTGTAGATAGAGCTAAATGTAACGGTTGTGGAATGTGCATGTATAATTGCCCTACTAACAATATTACTATTGAAGATGGAATTGTATATGGTATCTGTTCACGTTGTGGAGTATGTGGGGAGATTTGTCCAAATCGTGTGGATGGTTATGAGCTTGAAAAGGATAAACAACTTAATTTGATACAATCATTGAAAATATTGTATCCTCCATTGGATGACGTTCCACATAAAACAGAATCTGAATCCAAATTAGTTACAAGAAACTACTTCGGAACAGATTTGGAGAAATGTATTTTATGTGGAAGATGTCAGGAATATTGTCCAACCGGTGCAATTCATGTAAGAATTGATAGAGATGAGGGAATTTGCAGTGAATGTAGATTATGTGCTGATGTATGTCCTAACGGATCAATGAATAAACATCAGATGATTGATAAATCTTCATGCACACTTTGTCTTAATTGTATGAAGGCTTGTCCTCATAATGCAATTTCAGTGGATAATTTTGAAATTATTGTCAATAAGTTAAATCAAAAGCCACATGGTTCCATTGTATCCTGTATCAACTGCGGATTATGTGCTGATTTATGCGAAAATGAATCACTTAAGAATGTTGATGGGAAATTAAGATATGATCCAACTAATGATGCAGAAAATTCAACTCATGAAATCGCAATTGACGCATGTCCGATTCATACATTAACTG
>NZ_JAUNXX010000058.1 GCF_030539555.1 Methanobrevibacter sp.
AACATAAAAAATGAAAAAGAAAAAAATCACACAAGTTTTTGAAAGTGCCCAATAGGTTACAATAATAAATAAATACTTTAAAAGATAAAATATCTTTAACTATATAAGGAGATGTTTTATATGGCAAAAATATTAAAATGTGAAGAATGTGGAAGTATTATTCAAGTTTTAGCTGTCGGTGATGAAAACACATGCAACGACCACATGCTTGAAATTCCAGTACAAACCGAAGGAGATAAAGCTCCTAAACACAAACCTGTAGTTGAAATAGATGGTGATAAAGTAACCGTTAAAGTCGGTGAAGTTGCTCACCCAATGGATGATGACCACTACATTCAATTTATAGTTCTTGAAGCAGGTGATGAACAATACGCTAAATGCTTCAAACCAGGAGATGTTGCAGAAGCAACTTTCACAGTCAACTCAACCGATGATGTAAAAGCATGTGCATTCTGTAACTTGCATGGCCTTTGGGCTAGTGAATAAGTTTAAAATTTATTTTTAAACTTTCTTTTTTCTATTTTTTCTTAATATAACAAATTTTAAATAACTTATTTTATATAACATATATCGTGTCTAAATATATTAAATTAATAATTTTTATTTTGATTTTGCTCATTATCTCTGCAGCAGTTCTATTTATAGACAGTTCTGTAGATAATATGAATAAATTAATGCCTGAAATTAGTGATGGCATTGTTAATGGAGATAGTGACTATAATGAAGCAGTTAATTTAGTCAATGATAAAAATTATGATGAATCAATGAATAAGGCAGTGTCTGCTGGAAATAATTATAATGGAAGTCTCGAGAAATTACATCTCTTGCAGGACAATTTCACTTCTGATGTCAATCAGGTCCATAAAGATTATATAAATAGTGCTATTTCAGAGCTGGAATTAAAAATCCAAGCTGTTGATAAATTAAAGGATGCAATTGATTGTTTTGAAGTAAATTATAATTATACAGGTACTGAATATGCTTATGAAGCTAATGATTTTATGGATCAATCCTTGGAATATAGGGATGCAAGGGATTCATTAGTTAGCAAGAATCCTAATTTATTTAAAGAGAATTTTATTATTTGATGAGGTTATAAAATTGAAAACTAAATGTCCGAAATGTAAAGGCATAGGGTCTGTTGTTGTGGATTATAAGGAATGTGATGCCTGTGGAGGAACAGGTTATGAAGATGATGCTTTTGACGTAGGAAATCATTTTAAAGGAGTTAATAACAAAGCAAAGGCAAAATTTGATTTGGGTGCAGAACAAGATGTTCCCTGTGAGACATGTAATGGAAAAGGTCAGGTTGAAGTTTATGGGGAATGCCCTCATTGTGGGGGAACCGGTCAGATTAATGTATGTAGGGACTGTGGAAAATTAATCGATGAAAAATATGATGTATGTCCTGATTGTGAAGAAAAAAGAAAGGTTGAGAAAATGAAGCATGATGAATATATTGCTCGCCAAAATCAAGTAAGAGATGTATATATATTGGATTCTCTGTGTAATATGCGAGATATTGATAAAGATAAATTATATAAAGGAAAGATTACTAGGATTGAACGTTACGGTGCTTTTGTAACATTAAATAATAATGTTTGGGGACTTATGAGAGGGGATGTCTCTGAGTATAATGTGGGTGATGAGGTTATTGTATTTATTACAGCAATAAAATCCAGAGAAAATAAAATTGACCTGGCACCTGCTTATGTTGATAAATACCGATTGATCAGATTGACCAAATCAATTCCACGAACATTAATTGGAAAGCTGGAAGAGAAAAAGGGAAAAATTGTTAGAATTGATGGTGAAGTTCAACAGATTCAACAAACTTCCGGTCCTACAATTTTCATTATAAATGATGAAAGCGGAGTTACAGAAATAGCTGCATTTGATAAGGCAGGTGAGAGGTCATATCCAGAAATTGAATTGGGTGATGCAGTACAGGTTATTGGTGAAGTCAATGAACATGGTGGAAAGACACAAATAGAGTCATCTTCAATGGCAAAACTAAGTGAGGAAAACACTCGCAAGTTACGAGCTTTGATTGATGATGCATTAAACAAGCGTGCTGAACCTGAAGATGTTGATTTCTTGGTCAAGAGTGATGTTTTAAACAGACTTAAACCAAAAATGAGGGAAGCCGCCAGGAAAATTAGAAGAGCAATCCTTGATGGAAGAACAATTTTGCTCAGACACCACAATGACGCTGATGGTATTTGTGCGGGAGTTGCAATGGAAAAAGCATTAATACCATTAATAGAGGAAATAAATCCAAGTAATGATGCCCAATATTATTATTTTAAAAGATCTCCAAGTAAGGCTCCATTTTATGAGTTAGAGGATGTTGTTAAAGATCTGTCATTTGCCCTTGAAGACCAGGAAAGGCATGGTCAAAAATTACCGCTTATAGTCCTTTTGGATAATGGTTCCACTGAAGAGGATATTGTAGCTTTAATGCAAGCAAAAATTTATGATATTGAAATTGTTGTAATAGACCACCACTCCCCAGGAGAATTATTAACCAAAGAAATAATCGACGGTGAAATTGTTGGGGCAACAGTTGCTGTTGATGAGTTTGTTGACACTCACGTAAATCCTTATTTGGTGGGCGGGGACTCACAATTGACTGCTGGGGCACTTGCAACAGAAGTTGCACATATCATCAATCCGTCAGTAGAAGGGTTAATTAAACATCTTCCGGCCGTTGCAGCATTGGGGGATCATGCAGAATCTGGTGAAGTGTACCAATATTTGGAATTGGCTGCTGAGAAAGGATTTAGCAAAGACCATTTGGCGCAGATTGCAGAATGCGTTGACTTTGAAGCATATTTCTTAAGATTCATGAATGGTAGAGGAATAATGGATACAATTTTGGCTGTTGATAATTTAGATAAGCATGAAAAGATGATTAATGCGTTATACAAGGAATATTTGAAAAGGGTTGATACTCAACTCAAAGCAGCACTGCCTAATATTCAAAAAACTCAACTTGAAAATGGCATTTACTTTAATCTGATGGATGTTGAAAAATACGCCCATAAATTCACATTCCCTGCTCCTGGAAAAACCTGCGGTTTTGTTCATGATAGAATAATTAGGGAGTTGGGTGATGACAAACCTATTGTTACATTAGGCCATGGTCCTGATTTTGGAGTATTTAGGGCAACGGATGCTGTAAATGAAGAATATGGATTTAATGTAAATGATATTGTCTCTAATTTAGCCAAAAAAGTTCCATCTGCCGGTATTGATGGGGGAGGCCATGAATGTGCAGGTTCCATAAAATATATTGAGGGGCTTGGTGAAGAAGTTTTATCAGAAATAGTTAAAGAAATTGAAAACATGTCTAAAAACTAGTTATTTGGTTATTCTGATTATCATGGTATTAGAAAATTACTGTAGAAGATGTGGTCATAGAATATTTCAAAATGAACCATTTTGCACCAATTGCGGATGTAAGACAAAATATTCCGGAAAGGATTATTTGGTTGTTTTTACTCCGCCTGTTCACAATATAGGATTTTTTGATTTGGACATTGATTTTTCCCCATTCATCGAAAGTAAAAAAACAGATTTTAAATATGAAATATGCTCTTGCGGATACCTGAATGAAGTCAGCAATGAATACTGTTATATGTGTGGAGTTAAAAGATCTGAAAGTAAATTGGACAAGATATTAAGACATAAATCCAGACCAAAATTTGAGCTAGGCAATATTCTATGTGAATGCGGTACTGTAAATCCAAAGGATAATATATTCTGCGATATGTGTGGAAAGCAATTACGCCATAATCCAAATGAAAATCAAGAAAATTACAGTAATTTTAATTTAGAATTTGAAGATTCAATATTCTGTTTTTGTGGTGAGGAAAATGACAAGTTTTCTCTATTTTGTAAAAACTGCGGTCTTCCATTGAAAAATTATGGTGTTTCAACTGAAGTTTCAATTTTATGCACATGTTCAACAGTGAATGAGATTACCTCCGATTATTGTATAGGTTGTGGAAATAGTTTAAGAAATGAGAATTCTGTTTTTATTTGCATCTGCGGACATACTAATAAAAGTGGTTCTAAGTTTTGCGAGGTTTGTGAAAGGCCTTTAAATCCATTGAGAGTCATTAAATCAAAATTCATATGTTCATGTGGAGAACTCCTTGATTGGAACACAGACTTTTGCCCTAATTGCGGTAAGAATATTAGAAGAACAATCATAAGTAAAAATTCTATTGGGCGAACATTAAAAAATATTAAAAAAGCCTTGAGGTAAACTATGAGGAGCTGTGATGTTTGCGGAACTTTAAATTTTAAGGAGAACAATTATTGCATCCATTGTGGCAATAAATTAGTTGAAGAACATATCTGTCCTTATTGCGGAGAATCCAACTTGGATATTGCAAATCATTGCATTAACTGCGGTAGTCAGATAAATCCAATAACAATTGATGATTTTGACATTTTATTCAATGATTATAATAATGATTTGTTATTGAATGCAAAAATCTCAAATGAAGAATATATGCAGATGTTATCAACTATTTTTGCAAGGGCTAAATATAGTGAACTTTATGGAAATACCACAAAAAATAAGATAATTAATCTAGCTAATGTTTTCACTCAGTGTAAACCTAAAGCAAGAGGATTCGAAAGAGGATATATCTTTTTGGATAACTGCATTTATTATGATGACCGTTTGGAGGATTCAATTCAAATTGCAACCATTATCCATGAATTAGCACATTACTTATTGTATGATATTATTGAAAGTTTGTTATGTAAAGTTTTCAATGTTAGAACTTCTTCCACCATACAGAGTTTTGTCTGGTATTTTTTAACATTGCCCGAATTTAAAATCATGAACGAGTATTGCGCCCATACAGTTGAAGGAAGATTCATTCCTTATGGCTATCAAAATTATGGGTCATTCAATAATCTGATTGAACAATTGGATTATGATAAAAGTTCTTTAAATGACATGATTATTTTCGGAAATACATTCGCCAATGAAATTATAATCTATTTGGAAAAGTATATTGACGAGAATCTGAGAGAAGAGATAAAACTGCAGTACAGGAAAGACTTAAATTCTCCTAATAATGATTCATTAAATATTGAAACCAATGATTGTCTTTCATTGGACATGAAAAATAGCCTTCTGCTAAAATTATTGTATGATATTTTAAAAATAGCATCAAAAGAAGATGTTCGTGAAGAATTGGAAATCATTAAAGAGGGAATTGAAGCAAACTAAATCATTCTTTTTTTTCTTTATCTTTAATAGTGTCTAATACTTCTTTTCCAGTGTCTGTCAATCGGTATAATCTGCCTTTTCGAGCTTCTTCATTAATACACTCGACAATATCTTTGCTTTTTAATTCACTTAACACTTTGGAAATGTGGTTAGTCCTGATTCCACTATCTTTTGCAATGTTAGTTGGTATCTTAACATCATCTCCAATGGATTTCAATGTTTTTTCCCGATATTTAGAAATTTGAACATATGAAGTTAATTTCAAAAGTTCATCATTTTCTTTTGACATAATAAACTATTTTATTGTTTCTGTTATAAAATTTTTTATTACATATTATCATTTTGTTATAAGTACTTTAAACACCTATTGGATTTATATATGTTTTCTTTCATATGTTTTGGGTATTGCATGTAATATTAAGATAAATTTAATATATATCTTGTGTTAAAAGTAATATTAACTAAAGTTTTTTTGTTGATTAATATGAAATGTAATCAGTGTGGTTTTGAAAATAAAGACAATGCAAAATTTTGCACTAAATGCGGCACGTCATTAGTTGAATTGGATAAAGATCCAATTACTTCAGAGTCCAATAATTCAAAATACATCATTATTGCATTGGTTGTAATAATTATCATTCTTATTGCAGCCATAGGATTCTTTGCATTTAACTCAAATTCCTCTTCAACTTCAGCAGATGTTGTACAAAATAATGATTCTCAAGCTGTCCAGGAGCAAGATTCTTCTGGTGATGGTGAGACTACTTCCCAATCAACTTCTTCTGAATCTTCGTCTTCATCTTCATCAACCCATACTACTTCGTCAACTCCAGTCAAATCGAAATCATGGGAATTGATTGGAAGTTATTCCGGTTCAGGTTCAGGTTCACAAACTATAAGTGTTCCTGCAGGTCAGATTATGGTCAAGCTTTCAGCTTATCCTATAAAAAATTATGCCACAAATCATTTATATGTAACCGGATCCAATGGCGCATCTGGTGGTGTGGATTGGGGTTCAACTAGTGCTGTAGAAACTAGGTCTGACTCATTTGAATACACTTCATCAACTTCAGAGTCCTTAACTATAGACTATTATGAGACCGTAAGTTGGGAAGTTGAATTTTACAGATATCAGTAAGTGATTTTAACATCACTTTCTTTTATTTTTTTAGATAAATTATTAATATGCCGAATAATAAAGTATCTACTATGTTTTTTGATTTAAATGTTAAAGGCAGTAGCTTTGAAGATAATTTAATCTTAGCAAAACAAGCTTCCAGATATGGCTGGGAACATATTAATTTTTCATACAATCAAAAAGATTTTTTAAATGCTTTAAATTTTAAAAAAGAGTTAATTCAGGAATTGGAAGAAGATATCTCCATTGATTATACTTTAGAGATTAAATCAAACAACATCAATGAAATCAGAAAAATTGCAAATAAATTTAGAAATAAATCATCATGTATCAGCGTTGCGGGCGGAGATTTGAAAGTGAATAGAGCCTCTCTGGAAAACATTAAAATTGATGTTCTATCAAGACCATACCTGAGGCGTTATGATAGTGGCATAAATCATGTTCTTTCCAAAGAAGCTGTAAAAAATAATGTGGCTATTGAATTATGTTTTAAGGATGTTTTAAAAAGTTATCTGGCGCATAGAGCTAAAGTAATTGCTAATTTTAAAGATATTTATACATTATATAGAAAATATGATTTTCCTTTGGTTTTATCTTCAGGAGCAGAGTCTATTTTTGATATTAAAACAACTCATGATTTCATTGCATTTTTCAAACAGACCGGTTTGAGTGATTTGGAAATTTCAAACTCATTCAATGTATCTTCAAATATTTTGGAATTTAATAAAAATCGTGATGAGATGATTCTAAAAGGAGTTAGGAGGATTAAAGATGGGTCTTAAAGTATTGCCGCCTACGCTCCGCAAAAATAATAGGTATTTGACTGTTGACATTAAAAGCGTTCATCCGATGGGCAAGGATGAATTTGTTTCAGTTGTTTGGGATGCATGTGTTAGATTTCAAGGGGAAATAGAATCATCCAATTTTAATTTATGGGTAATGCGTTTTTATGAGTTGGAAAAATGTGATGGCTATTATAATTACAAATCAATTGTCAGATGCCAGCGGGGATATGATGAGGAGGTTAGGTCTTCACTTGCATTGGTGAATAGGTATAAAAATGATAAGATTTCCATTTCAACAATTGGTTTGTCCGGAACTATTAATGCATCACACAGATTTATTTAATTACTTTTTGTTAGTTTAAAATAGAAACATTTATAAATAATATATATTATAAATAACAATTGAATTTATGGAAATTGTGTAAAAAAAGTATTTTAATAAACTACTTGGTAGTGATTAAAAGTAAAAATTGCCATTCATGGAGATTGGTTTTATTTTTTATGTTGTTGAATTTAAGAGTTAATATTTATTAAAATATTTATTAGAAAATATGAGGTATTAATATGCAACCTTTACAAAATGCTGGATATGATAGGGCTATTACTGTATTTAGCCCAGATGGAAGACTTTTCCAAGTAGAATATGCAAGAGAAGCTGTTAAAAGAGGAACTACATCAATTGGTGTAAAAAGTTCTGAAGGAATTGTTTTAGCCGTTGATAAAAGAACTACTTCTAGTTTGGTTGAAGCATCATCTATTGAAAAAATATTCAAAATAGATGAACATATTGGAGCAGCTACTTCAGGTCTTGTAGCAGATGCAAGAGCTTTAGTTGAAAGAGCAAGAGTGGAAGCTCAAATAAATAAAATCACTTACAGTGAGCCAATTAGAGTAGAAAGCTTATCTAAAAAATTATGTGACATGTTGCAGTTGTATACACAAAACGGTGGGGTAAGACCATTTGGTTCTGCTTTAATCATTGGTGGAGTATATGACGGAAAATGCAAACTGTTCGAAACCGATCCTAGCGGTGCATTAATAGAATATAAAGCAACAGCTATTGGTTCCGGCAGATCTACTGCCATGGATATTTTTGAAGAGAAATACGACGATGATATTACATTGGAGGGAGCAATTAATTTAGCTATTACTGCGATTAATGAAGCTACAGATCATGATACTACTTCAAACAATGTTGAAATTGCCGTGATTAAAAAAGACAGCGGCAAATATGAAAAAATTCCTCGTGAAGAAGTACAAAAATTCATTGATGAAATATTAGTCGATGAAGAAGAGGAAGAAGAAACTGTTGAAGAGGAAGTAGAAGAAGACGAAGAATAATTTTCATACTGTTTGTTGGGGGATGTTTCAATGGTAAATGTTGATGAAGCTATTATTGCTAAATACGAATATTGTGGGGAACATTTTGAAATATTGGTTGACCCTGATTTAGCAGCAGATTTTAGAAATCCTGATGGCCCAGATGTTGCCATTGAAGATCTTTTAGCTGTTGAAGAAATTTTTAAAGACTCCAAAAAAGGAGATAAGGCTTCTGATGAAGCCATGAATAAAATTTTCGAAACTACAGATCCTATTGAAGTTTCTAAAATTATACTTGAAAAAGGTACTGTTCAATTAACTGCAGATCAAAAAAGAAAAATGCAAGAGGACAAACGGAAGTTAGTTATTAATAAAATTGCTAAGGAAGCTGTTAATCCTCAAAATGGATTGCCTCATCCTGTTCAGAGAATTGAAAATGCCTGTGATGAAGCAAAAGTAAAATTTGATCCATTCACTTCAGTTGACCAACAAGTACAAACTGCCTTAAAAGCTATTAAGCCACTTATTCCAATTAGATTTGAAAAAGCTAAAGTTGCTGTCAGACTTCCTGGTTCTGCTGCGGGAAGTGCTTATTCTGTTATTCATGGATTCGGTGAAATCATCAATGAGGAATGGCAACAAGATGGTTCGTG
>NZ_JAUNXX010000025.1 GCF_030539555.1 Methanobrevibacter sp.
ACTACATCACCTGCAATTTCGTCAGTTGAATTTATATCAACTGCACTTGCCTGTGAAATAGTTAATGCACATATTATCAGAAATAATAGTATGGCCAAATATCTCTTTTTAAACATGAATAAATCTCCCAAAAAGACTTCTTTTTATTGTAATATGTTTAAATATAAATAAAATATATTATTTAAGTCAACTAAAGTAAAAGCTTTATATGTAAACTAATTATTACATTTTTTTGAATGTCAAACAAAAATCTGAGTAAATAAATGTAAAATTTTGAATATCAGGGGAGCGATTCCTCTCAAAATATTTTTCATAAATATGTACAGCATTCAGGAAACTTTCAATAGTTAAAATTATTAAAAAATAAAAATAATAAATTTTTAATAAGTACAACCAATTAAACACTCCTTAAAATGAAAATAAAGATAATAAACCTATTGTTTAAAAATGAAAAAATAGGTTCAAAGATCAATTTTACCTTTTAATAAGTATTTTATTTTTAATGGTTGATTTGCCGTATTTGGTAATTACCGTGTATTTTCCAACTTTCAAATCAATCAAGTTTATTATTGCAATACCTTTACTGTTTGTTTTAGCCACATATTTCTTGCCGTTGACCTTGAAAGTAATTAACTTACCTTTGAGAACTTTTCCTTTTGTATTAACGAGTTTGGCTGAAAATCTGGTTAATTTTGATTTTTTCTTGGAAATGTTTTTGGCAGTCAAAACAGGCTTTACAACAATCTTGTTGGATACCTTATATCCTTTATATGTAGCGGTTATTGTGTAGGTATTCGGATTTAAGGAAATCTTTAAGGATGCATAACCCTTGGAATTGGTTTTGACATTGTATGTCTTTTTATTCACAAGCATCTTTACATACACTCCGCTGGCAGGTTTTCCGTCATCTCCGTAAACACGGACATTATAGGAATTTCCGGAAAGGTAATAAACATTCATGTTTTTATTTTCCATAATCCTGTTTACAATATTGATGCTTTGAGAACGTTCTTCCCAAGTTTGCGTATTATAAACAGTGATTCTATGTTTTCCTGTTTTTAAATTAAGGGAAATGGAAATTTTACCCTTACTGTCAGTTCTAACCTCCCTTTCCACTCCATCAACAGTCACAATTACTACTGTATTTGTTATAGGATTGGCATTCTTATCAAGTAAAACTGCACTGTATTTTGACTTGGCCAGATAAGATGAACCTGAAAATATAATTGTCGGCTTGATTTCAATGCTGAAAGTGGCTGATGATGATGAATAATCCTCTTCACCCAGGAAATAAACTGTACCGGCATATTTGCCTACGTTATTCAATTTAATATTAACTGATGCAAATCCATTTTCATCAGTTATTCCGACAGGGGCCTGATTTCCGATTTCAATTATGACCTCACGGTCATACAACGGCAGCCCATGTGAATCTGTCAGCTGAACTGTTATCTCATCGTCAAAGTCACTGTAACTAAATGAACTATTAACTTTTATTTTTGTTTTTTTGACAGTAATCTGGAAATTATAGTAAATTTGACTTTCATATGATCCTTTTACGGCACTAATATAAACAGTATAATCTCCATAGCTTAAATCCTTTAAATTTAAATCATATTTTCCATTATTAAGTGTAATGGAATAGTTTTTATTAACCTCAGGATAATCGTTGTTGATTAGTGATATTTTTACCTTCGCATCCGGAACAGTTGAACTTGACAGTTTAATTAAAACGCTGTCATCACCGACGACCAGTTTTGAAATTAGATTTAAATTCAGCTTTTCAATTGTCAGATTGGTACTTGCTTTCAGATTATTATAACTGGCTGTAATAGTATAGAATCCAACATTCTTTAAGGTTAACGGCAATACCGCTTTTGAATTTTTTAATTGGACTTTATAATCAGCACCGTTGACATTAATTAAAACTTCACCGGAATATGCAACAGGATATTGTCCTTGACAAATGGTGGCAGTGATTTCAACGTCATTATAGTCATTTGAAACATCCAGTTTAAGATTCAGTTCAGGCTGGTAGGATACTGTGAATGCCTTAATGCAGGCCACCTGAGAGCTATAGCTATGACCTTCCAGTATGTTATTTTCCTCATAATCGTATAAATCAACCCAAAAAACACCATCTGTACTGAAAAATGACACGCCCGGAGAATAGGTAATCTTATTCATGGTCACATTTTTGGAAATTGCGAATTCCACGTTCTTACCGGTTAACTTAAATACCACTCTAAATTTATCGCCTTTCTTAAGAGGGACATATCCTCCAAGGTTTATAGTTGTGTAGCCGGGTTTGCAAGTGCCACTGCTGGTATGCATAAGTTCATCGTTAACGTAAATGGACAGTTCATAATTTGTTGTTTTTCTGAAGGTTGTTGAAACTGCAGCCAACAGTTCATCATCTGTTGCAGTGAATATGTTCTCAACCCAAATGGTTTTTTTACCAGACAGATAATAATCGGTCACTCCAGCAATATCATATTGGTAATTTTTCTCATATTTTTCAGTGTCGTTTAGAACGAATGCATAACATGGACTATAGGTGTCGATTCTGGCAAGAGAAGTATCATAATATGAAACATAGAAGTATCCGTCTTCCCCCCAGTCTGTATTCCAACTGTTTTTGACTATCCATGCACCATCGCCGGCTGGTGTTTCCACGAAGTTATACTTGGAATAGTTGTCATCCCATCCCACTATGACCACCGCATGGTTTGTGTGAGGATCATCATTATAGTAGTAGGAATGCCTGGATTTTGAATAATAATCGGAATCATAATATATTCCGCTTGCAACGGCACCATATTTCATAACAGCCTGTTTGATTGCATCATTATCAGTGTAATCATCACGTTCAAGGAAAATGATATTCTGGACATGCATCAGACTGTTGAATACTGGAGACAATGCATTGTAGTCATCATATTCATCCTGATATTCGTATACCGGACCCAGCCAGCTTGTAAGATATCCGAAGGCCATATCATCATATCCGCCGTCATTGGTTTCCATATTCCATCCATAGTCAGAGAAGAGTTCAATGATGTTTTTCATGTTTCCTTCAGATAAGTTTAAGTTCTGGCCGGAAGCCTTTAAAATTGCTGATTCCAATGTGCCAATGGCAGCAAAAGCCCAACAGTTTCCGCCTTCCTGCTGATCCCGGATAGGAGTCACATATCCATAATCAGCTGAACTATATCTGGAAGGAAGCATTCCGTCAAATGTGGAATTATCGTAATATACTGTGTGGTTTCCATATCCAATGACCAGATTGATTTCATAAGTCACGTAAATGTCATTATCATATTTTGTTTTATTTCTGCTGAATGTATTATTTTCATTGACAGTTGCCTGGCAGAACATTGCATAAACAGAATTGGCGATGACACTTCCATAGTTATCCACAAAGTTGCTGTATGCCAATTCGAATCTGCTAACGTCATTGACAAATATTGCTCCTCCATTTTTAGCGGAATTGTTTATTAGGTTTGAATCTGTTAGCTTGATGTTTTGATACATCTGATAGATTGCTCCCCCGTCATAGAAAGCAGTATTGTTTATTGCAGTGAAGTTATTTAATTCTAGGGTGGAATTCAGGGATGTTATAGCCCCACCGAATGTTGAGGTACTGTTAACTATTGTCATGTTTTTTGAAGTTAACTCGGAACTGTAAATATAAATTGTCCCTCCGGCATCATTAAGAGATTTACAGTTGATGAAACTTGTATCATTGATTTCAGCAATGGTGTCTCCCCAAAATACCAGGGCTCCGCCGAAGTTATATGCATAATTATCAACGAATGAAGAGTTTATGATTATTACAGCTCCATCATCAACAAAAATTGCCCCACCGTATTCGGCAGTATTATTTATGAAAGTACAGTTCTCAATATAAACACCGGGAGAATTATAATATTCAGAATGTCCATAAATTACCCCGCCTCTTGAATTAAGTGCGGAATTTACAACCTCACTTACAACAGACTCTTCATATGGAGCAACTGAATTTTTAAAAATAGAATTTTTAGCGAATATGTATCCGCCATCACTGTCAAAATTGAATCCCATCAATGTAACATTCCTTAAAAAAATATAATTGTTATTTTTAACAGAAAAGACGGCTGCATCATTAGAAGTGCATTGGATTATTGTAGTTTCAGGATTTTCACCAATGAAAGTTACGTTTTTAACTGTTTTACCTATATTCAACTTATATTCACCATTCGCCAGATGAATGGTTGAATAATCTTTAATTCTGCTGGTTGTTAGTTCCCTATAAGGATTATCTATAGATCCATCACCTATTGCATCATTTGAACTATTAAAATAGTAATCTGAGCCAATATCCTGATTTCCAAAACCCTGTAAAGCATCATCATCCAAACTTGCATCAGCAATTTCGATATCAGTTTCATTTACTGCAAAACTGGCTGGAATAATAACCAGTAATGACAGAACAATTATTAAAATTCCCAAAGCTTTGTTAAACTTGCCAAACAATGCACTTCCCCCTTATACTGCACTATTTAACATTTGATTCATCATACGCCACAATGATATTCTTTTTATTCATGAGCTTAACTTCTACACGAACAATGTCTTTTGAATCGGAAACTGTAGAACCTAATAATTTGCCTTTACCCATAATTTGAGCATCTTTTAATGGGGTTTCAGTTGAGTTTACCAAGTTACCCGTATTATCATAGAAATAAGAAGCAAGCACATAGTTTTCTGCATCACTTGGCTCCGGATTAACGGACCCGCTTACAGAATATGAATAATTCCATCCGAAACCTTCTTTGCTAACATCATCCACACTAAATTCTGTGATTTTGAGAGTGATGTTAGATGGAATGTCTCCGGTTCCGCCATCATTAAATGTCATGAATGCAAATGCTCCAATAGCTATAAGAGCAATGACTCCAATAATCAATGGTATTTTAAATCTGGATAGGAAAGAACCTCCTGGAGGTTGAGTAACTTCTGAGTCTTTGACAGGTTTTGAAACCTCATTAACCGGATTAACAACCTCTTTAACAGATCCCCCAACAGGCTTTGAAACCTCATTAACCGGATTAACAACCTCTTTAACAGGTTCCTCAACAGGCATTGAAACCTCATTAACTGACTCTTCAACAGTCTCAGACATCTTCCTAACAGGAACATCAGGTTTAAGAACCTCAATAACCGGTTCCCCAACAGGTTTTGAAACCTCCTTAACTGACTCTTCAACAGCCTCAGACATCTTCCTAACAGGAACATCAGGTTTGAGAACATCTTTTTCAGCTTCGGATAACTTGCTGCCGGGAACATCGAAAGGCTTAGGCACCTCCCTAACCGGTTCGGCTCCATCAGGTTTGCTTTCTGATTTGGATAATTTCGCACCGGGAACATCGAAAGGTTTAGGAACCTCCCTAACCGGTTTGAAGGTATTATCTTCAATATCCTGTTTTAAGGATTCCCCATCAATTACAGTTTTCTTATTATTTATTACTGGTTTTGAAATAGGTTTTCCCAATAATTTTGATGTATCTTTAATCAGACTTTCAAATTTAACTTCAGGATCAGGATAAGCATCCAACCAATGTTTATTGTTTAAGAAAAACTCCAATCCCCCATCCAATTTAGATTCATCAATTTTAAAAACCAAAATTGGAATGTTTTCAGTGAATGCTATGTCCACTTCAGTATTAACAAAATTTGAATGTTTAGAATGGCTTGAGAAAATTAAAACCACTACACGAGCCTGATTGATAGCTTCCATTATTCCCTCAACCATATGGCTTACGCCCAAATCACGGGTTTTCAACCAACATTTAATTTTGTTGTCTTCCAAAACATGACAAATCGCATCAGCTGTTATTTGATCCTTTTCATCATAACAAATATACACTTCATGACCCATAAATAACTCACCAACACATTATTCCATAATCTCCTCACTTTCTGCTGTAGAAATCACATTACCGGAACTGTCCCGTAACTCTACAGAAACTTTTGAAATGTTTGCTTTATTAACAAAAGCAGCACCTAAAATATTGTCTTTAATGTTTTTCAGTTTTGTGTCATTGCTTTTTACAACATTTCCTGAATTGTCATAGAAATCTATATGCACAATATCATCCGATGAAGCATTATCCTGATTAGTAACAGAACCATATACAATGTATGAATAATCGGTTGAGTAACTTTCTTTTCTATCATCATCCATGTCCACATAATCTATTTCTACCTTCACATCTGATGAATCAGCCGTTTCCACACTGGTATTGCTTAAAAGCATGACCCCTACAACAGCAACTAAAATAATTGCAACTGCAATGATAATCGGATATTTATATTTTGAAAAAGCACTCTCGGAGGATTTAGAGCTACTTTTTGAAGGTTTTGAAACCTTCTTTTCTGGTTTTTTATTAGAAACCGGTTCGGACTCTTCACCGGACTTGGTAACATAATCAAAAACAACCTCCTCTTTAGGAGTTTCCTTTGCTTCTTCAATTGGTTTATTTGATTCACTTGGATCTTCATCGAACTCAACAATATCGACAACCTTATCGGTATTGCTGTGTAACTTTTCGGCCAAGTCATGAGATTCATCTTCGTCGAAATTCTTAGTCTCGTCAATGTCCGGTGCAACATAATCCTCATCATGCTCTTCTTCACATAAAAGATAAGCATCCCTAACCAATGTTTCAAAAACAGATTCAGGGTCAGGATATGCATCCAACCAATGTTTATTTTTTAAAAAGAAACCCATTTTATCTTCAGGTAAAGTTTCATCAATTTTAAAAGATATGATTGGTTTGTTATTAGAAAAGGCAGTGTCAATTTCATTATTAACAAAAACAGATTCCTGTGAATTTTTTGAAAAGACTAAAACAACAATTTTTGCATTTTTTAGCCCATACATAATCTGTTCAGCATAATTTTTACCTGCAATAATATTTCTGGGAGCAATCCAGCATTTAAGTTTATTTGATTCCAAAACATGGCAAATTGCATCGGCTGTTTGCTTATCTTTAGATGAATAACTAATAAAAATATCATGAGCCATAAATTCACCTTATAAAAAAATTTTAATTAATAATACTAATTTATTTTTATAAATATATAACTCAATGAAAGGAAATACTTTCATTAAGAAAATGAATTTTTTAGTTAATGCCAGAACCTCATTTAACCCTTAATTTGATGAAATTTTTTAATTATTAAACTGGAAAAACTGTTATTTAAAAAATAACTTAAAAAAGAGCAATTTTACAATATATTAATCAAATATTTTAACCAAATTATTTTTGAAAAATGACAAATTTATTGGACATTATCATTAAAATGAACTCATTATTTGACAACACCAAAAAAAAGATAACTTTAACTGTTTAATCATCATATAATTAAATTAAAGGTGTTTGTGATGGCAATACTAGATTGGTTTAAAAAATCAGATGAGGAAGAAATCAAACCGCTCAGAAAGCAGGATGAAAGTGAAACCGAGGAAATTCCAATAGCTGAGCAGTTTTCAAGTGCAATCCACAGCGGAGCTAAAAAGTTCATCATAAACGATGATATCATATTGACTGAAACCCTTAAAATCGATGTTGACAACCTCCTCATTGACGGACAGCATCACACAATCTATTCATCATGCAGGGACACCAGAATATTTCTTATCACTTCAAGCAATGTAACCCTTAAAAACATCAAATTCGACAACGGCAACTCCAGCGATGACGGGGGAGCCATCCATAATCTGAAGGGTGATGTGAACATCATTAACTGCAAGTTCAAAAAAAACAATGCACACAACGGCAATGGCGGGGCAATATACAATCATCAGGGAAAGATGAACATCAAAAACTGCAAATTCATTGATAATCATTCAGAAAGAGGTGACGGCGGTTCCATATTCAATTTAAACGGCGAAATCGACATTACCTCCTGCCAATTCAAAGACAACGGAGGGAAGTTCGGAGGGGCGATATACAACGCAAAGACAATGACCCTGAAAAATGCCGAATTCGCAAACAACAAATCAATAAAGGGATTTTCAATATTCAATGCAGACAGCATAACGTTAAAGTCCTGCGAATTCGAAGACATCGCAGATTATCAGATTCATAATTTCGGAACCGTCAATATCGAAAAGGCAGAAAAGGAAAAAATCCAAACCCTCACAAAGGGCGGATTCATCCACATAAACAGTGAAAACGCCAAAACCTTCAAGCATCTGAAAAACCTCATCGAAAGCAGTGAAAAACAAATAAGTCTTGACTTTGACATCATCAACAAGGAATTCAAGACCGGAATCGACATCAATGAAAACAATATAACCATTGACGGAAATGACTGCATCATCGACGGTGCCGGAAAGGCAATCTTCAATGTCAACGGCGAAAACGTCACCCTTAAAAACATCAATTTCACAAACGGATCATCTTTCAGTGGAGGGGCAATAAACAACCATAGCGATTCACTGATGATTGTAAACTGCAGTTTTGAGTGCAACATCTCCAACAACGGCGGTGCAATAAAAAACGAAGGAATTATCCAATTGGATGACTGCAAATTTTCAAAAAACATTGCAAGTGAAAGTGACGGCGGAGCTATAAACAACAATGGAAAAATTACCCTAAAAAGATGCAGATTCAGAGAAAACTCCTCAAAGAAAAACGGCGGCGCGATAAACAACCTGAATGAAAGCGTTGCAAACGACTGTGAGTTTGAATCAAACCATGCAAAAGCCAATGGAGCTTCAATAAACAACGGTGAAAACGCCACATTAAGATTATTTGACTCCAGATTTAAATATAATTCTGCTGACAAGAAAGGAAGCGCAATATTCAATGACAACCGTGTCAAAATGGAAAAATGCGAGTTTGAAAACAACATCCCAAGCGAATCATCAAATATAATATTCCAGAAGGGGGATGCAACAAGCAATCTGATTATCACAGGATGCACATTTTCCAGAGACAAGTTCTCAAACAACCTGATATTCATTGAAAACGGTTCCTGTGATGTTGATACATCCACTTTTAAATTTGCAAAGAAACGTGACAATTCATATGCAATTTACAATGAAAATGGAGTCCTTACAATCAAGAAACTGGAATTTGAAAACATAACCTTCAAGACAGTATTCAACAATAATATAATATACTTTGAAAAAGATATGGAAAAGTATATCAAACCAGGTGATGAAGGATTACCTTTCAATTACTTATAACAGGATGTGATGGAAATACCTGAAAAGAAACCCCTATTTGAAGCGATTGACAAAGAAAACATTAATGATAAAAACGATAACGAATCCGGCAGTCAGAAGATGCAGGAGAGAAAACACATATGGGAATCCAGAATAGAACGTGCACTGTATAACAGCAGATGGATTCTCTCACTGATGTATTTTGCCCTGATTGTGGTATTGGCAGTTATTCTAATCAAATTCCTGTTCGAAGTCGGAGGATTCGTAATAGCCGTATGGGGATTGAGCGACAATGAATGGATCATAAACGTATTAGAATTACTGGACCTGACTCTGGTCGCTAATCTTGTGCTTATTGTTGCATTTTCAGGTTATGAAAATTTCGTTTCCAAAATCGACGATGCCGAAGAGGGTCATGACACACTCCCATGGATGGGCAAGCTTGACTTTTCAGGACTTAAACTCAAAATAATCGGTTCAATCGTGGCAATATCACTTATTGAATTGCTGCAGGACTTTTTGAATGCAACCAGCCATGTGGATCCGAATTTCGAATTCTGGAGAATTGTCCTTCATATAGTATTTGTAATAACCGGAATTGCATTTGCTGCAATGGAACTTCTGGCCGAGAAAAAGGAAGAGACACACGAGAAAAAGAAAATTATTAAAAAGGAAAGAGAAATAATGTAAAAAAAAATAATTATTGTAGATACTCCCTACAATAATTCTATCTTTTAACCATTGTAATTAATGTTCCATCAATTATACAATCAAAATCAATCTTTTTTAACCAGCCAGATTCATCAAACATGTTCATAAAGCAAACGCCAATGATTTTCCCATCTTTTTTCATAATTTTTTCAATCAAAGCATTTAACTCATCCAAATCCACATTAAAATCAGGAATGGCCAATCCTCCCATAACCACAACAATATCTGAATCGTATGGATTGGAAATTTCATCCTTTAGTGCTAAACCGTAAGGCCTTAATTCAAATTCACGACATTCATCAACATTAACGAAAGGTATGAAATGTGTTTCCTTATCTGTTACACCATAACTTAAAAATTCGGCAAATGGAGTGCAAAGACCTGGAGAACCTATGAAAGTAATTTTAGATGCGCCGTCGGACTCCTTTTGAAAAATTGAAAGCATTTCATTCAATCCCATATATTTAACCTCCAATGATTATTATTATTTTTATTTAAAAACAATATATAAATTTTGTTAAAAATAATGAATTTTTGTATAATTTTTAGAAAAATAGAAAAAATCAGCCATCAGAAATAATGCCCTTTTCGGAAAGTATCTCGTTTTGAACTTTCACAACTTCAGCGCTTGTATCCGCTTCGCTATAAGCTTCAAGCAAATCATGATTTAGCTCTAAAAAAGTATGTCCCCATTTAAAGCCATCCATAAGTTCACGAGCCTCATCCTTAAAACGAGTAATATATAACGTGGCTGAGATTGCTTCAACTGTTGATAGGATACAAGGCTTTCCATAATTAACAGGATTTGTAGCTATTAAAAATGGAAGTGATCTATGATATTTTGAAAGAGAGAAGAATTTTTTAGACTTTGAAACTTCGTTCCAGGAACAGTCAAGGCCTACAACTCCCCTTCTTTGAACATATCTATAGTCTTCATATGATACAGCTTTTTCTGCATATGGATTTAAAACTATTGCTCCTGAAGGTATTTTGTTTATATTATAAACCAACCTGCATTTACCTAGCTTTTCCATTTTGATTGATGTGCATTTCTTTCTGTCACATTCATTCGCATGAAAAACTGTAATTTTCATCTAATTATGCCTCTGATGTTTCTAACGCAGAAGTGTTTCCTGCCTTATATTGCTGAATAAGTTCCATTTGCTGTGCAAATTCATCAGAAGTTAATCCAAATTCATCATTAATCGCAGGAACATTTTTACTTTCTTTTAATGTTATGCTCTTAAGCAATGGTTCAACATATTGAGTATACACATCACCGTAAACATTTAATGCTGTTGTATTGACATCGCTTTTGGAACCGACAATCATGTAAATTAAATATCCCTGTTTTGTAGTTTGTGACTGGCATATTACAATGGATATGGTATTGTTGGTATTATTTCCTTCATAAGCTTGTGAGAAATATATATTCCAGTCATTTCCATTAAATGAACGATGTTCAGGATTCATGACACCTTGAACATAATAAATATCCATCAGAGCAGTGGAATTATCCACAGTTGAAATATTATATGTAATATTGTGTTCACCATCGAGGTATGATTGCATATATTCAGTAGTGTTATTTGTTAATTTAACATTGCTGCCTGTAAACGCTCCTTCCATGAATGAATTATTGAAGGAAGTTGTGTCTCTGATTATCTCGTTACTATTAAATAATCCAGTAGAAAAAATAGCCAATGCAACTGCAACAATTGCTATAATAACCACTGCAATTATAATTATATTTTTATTTTCCATTATGCGAACTCCATAAGTATTATCATTAATAATTTTAGTAAATACTATTTTATAAAGTTTATATCGAAAAAGTATTTTTATTAAAAAAAATAAAAAATAATATTAAAAAATATTATTAGGTTAAAATATGAACAAAAAACTTCAATACGAACTATTACTTTTAGTTCTAGTAATTATTGTAATATTTAATCTTGCTGTTGTCTTTACATCCCATGAAGACACACAAGAAAATGTTTACAATATTACATCAGTTGGACATAATGTTAATGGTACTGTATACAAAATAGTTGCAGGAAATGCATCATCCAACGAAACTGTTGGAATCATATTGGGAGTTCATCCAAGAGAGCATGAAATCCATGAAGCCATCAATAAAACAATTACAAACATTACCGGTGAAAATGGAGCCAATAACCTCTCTAAAAAATATGTAATTTATTATGTTACAGTTAAAGACAATTTAACTTCACGCGATGACACAAGACCTGCCGGAGAATTACTTGCTCATAAGTTTATTGTTAATAATATTGCAAAAGACAATCCGTTTTTAGTTGTAGATGTTCATGAAATCAATCCGGACTATGAATACTCCAATTTCCTGTTCTCATTGTCAAACAGAACTGAAAAAATAAACTCCTACATTGCAAAATTATCTGCTGATGTCAATTTGGTAGATTACGAGTTTAGCGAAGGAACCAGTCCTGAAAAAGTAACAGAACCGATTGCTAAAAAAGGAATTCCTACACTACTGATGGAAACATCAATTACTGACTCATTAACACAAAAACAGCAGACAGCAATAAATTTAATAAAAAGTTTAGATGAATTAGAACCTTAAATTAGTGATATTATGAATATTACTCGTGGTATTTTAATTGGAAGAATGCAGCCTGTCCATAACGGACATATTCAAGTGATAAATAAGATTCTGGAAGAGGTTGATGAAATTATTATCGGAATCGGCAGTGCACAGTTAAGTCATGAACTTAAAGATCCGTTTACTGCCGGTGAAAGAATTGTAATGATGACACAGGCGTTAGCCGAGAGCAATATCAGTCCTAAAAGATATTACATTATCCCTATGGAAGACATTAACTTCAATGCCATTTGGCCGTCCCATGTTAAAATGATGACACCTCCTTTTTCAATTGTCTATTCAGGCAACCCTTTAGTTAAACAGTTATTCAGAGAGGAAGGTTTCGAAGTGAGACAACCTCCACTTTATGACAGGTTGCATCTGTCAGGAACCGAAGTGAGGCGCAGAATCCTTGAAGATGAGAATTGGCAAGAATTAGTTCCAAAAGCAACTGCAGATGTAATCGCTGAGGTAAATGGTATTGAACGATTGAAAAATTTATCAATAAAAGAAATTAGTGATATATAACAATAGTTATTTATAATATGAAATTATTAATTATCTAATGGAGAGATAAAATGGTTGTTCGTGTTATAGAATCAAAAGAAGACAAAGTAACAACAGCTGATTTGATAGCTGAATTGAAAAAAAGTAGTAAAATTGATTATTCTGGTGCTATTTTTACTTTTGAAGGAATAGTCCGTGGAAAAGAAGAAAATATGAACCTGAAAAAACTTGTTCTTACAACTCCCGATAAAGACAAAACAAAATCTGAAATTGAAAAAATTGTTGAAAATGCTAAAATAAAATATAATGTTCATGAAATTTCAGTCGTTCACTATATTGGTGAATTTTATACTGGCGATCTATTATTTTTAGTTGCAGTTTTAGGTGCGCACAGAGGGGAAACTCTTGATGCTTTAAAAGAAGTTATTGAAACTGTAAAATATGATGTTGAATTTAAAAAAGAAGAAATTTCACAAGAAGGTACAAAAACCATTCTTGCAGGTGGATAAACCGTGATTGGCACTATAATCAGATTAATCATCATATTTATTATAATTTATGCAGTCATTAAAAATTTGAAAACACTTTTAAAGGCTGCATTGATTTTATTTGTAATTTTTATACTATTAGGATTAGCAGGATATTAATCTGCTATATCCCACTTATTTTCCTATAATTACTTCAGTAGATTTAATAATAGCAGCTACATCATCGCCTTCTTTTAATCCTAAATTTTCAGCAGATTCTTTAGTGATAACAGCAGTAATAACATTAGGTTCACTTACTTCAATTTTAATGTTAGCCATTACAGCACCTAATTCCACACCTGTCACTTTACCTTTTAATTGATTTCTTGCACTAAGTTTCATAATTAACACATCCTTAATTTTAAATTTATTTTCCAATAATTACTTCAGTAGATTTGATGATTGCACAAACATCATCGCCTTCAGCTAATCCTAAGTTTTCAGCTGACTCTTTAGTGATAACAGCAGTAATAACATTAGGTTCTGAAATTTCGATTTTAATATTTGCCATTACAGCACCAAGTTCGACATTTGTTACTTTTCCATTTAATTGATTTCTTGCACTAAGTTTCATTTTCACATCACCTTGTGTTTTACAATAATAAATTGAATCGAATTGTATATAAATGTTTCGTTTTTTATAGTAAATAAGACTTTTGAAATCGATTACCTTAATTACTACATATCGATATAGATTTAACCAATATTAATTTTTAAAAATAAATTATGAACTTTGATTATTAATTATAATAATAAAATAACTTTAAATAATTAAATAAAAATATATATCTAAAATATACTTAAATTAATTAATTATAATTGTTTAAAAAGTTTTTTATCGAAATTTATAAAGTATCATCGATATGAAATTCAAAACTAGAAAATTTTATTAAAAAATAAAACAAAAAATGATATTATGAAAATCGAAATGGAATCAATTGGTACAATTCATACGCAATTCAATGAAATTGAAGGTATGCCAATTCAACCGACAGGTGCAAAAGGAGTAAAGGGAACAATAGAAATTAAAGACAAGTATGTCGATGGTCTTAAAGATTTAAAAGACTTTTCCCATATACATTTAATATATTTGCTTCACAAAGTTGACGGCTATATGCTTGAAGTGAAACCATTTATGGATGACAACACCCACGGAGTATTTGCAACAAGATCACCTAAAAGACCAAACAGAATTGGTATGAGTGTTGTTAAAGTCATCGACATTGAAGATAATAAAGTTTATGTTGAAAATATTGATGTTTTAAATGAAACACCACTGCTTGACATCAAACCATATGTGCCTCAGTTATACGAAGATACCATTGATGAGCTAAAAATAGGCTGGTTTGAAACTAAACACAAAAAGGCAAAATCCCAAAAATCAGATGATAGATTCAAATAGAAATCTATCATTTTACTTTAAAAACAATCCGGAAACTCAAGTTTTAACTCATTTATAAAGTCATTAACCATCACATTTTCCAACTGCTCGCTTTCACATTTAAAATCTTTGAAAGCGCCTTTGGAATCTGAAATAATTAGATTATTTGATAATTTCATCAAATCATCAAATGAAAGATTTTTTAAATCGGCATACTGTTTGGTATATTCCGCTATTACATCCCTCAAATCCAGACTATCATCCCAAATTCCATCATATTTTCTAATATTTATACGTGAAATAACATCCTTTTGCTTTTCAAATTCCCTTTTATCATGGAAAACTATGTCCTTGGCCATTGCAAGCTCCAAATCACTTACAAAGTTATCTTCACAATCTTCACTGCATGTATAGACTTCTCTTTGAGTACAGTTCAAATCATCAAGATAATAATCGTTTCTGAAATAGAATAAAGAATGTTTAACAGGAGATAAGAATTCTGAATTTCCATCATCACATTTTTCAAATGGGTGAAGAGCGTGTGTGACAATCAATTCTGTGAATGACATATTTCCTATATAGTCAACAAGTTCCGGATATTTTTCCAATGTTAATTTATCAATGTCAGTGTAATTCGGAGTGCATCCCAATTTCTGACCTCTGAAACAAATGAAAAATGTTCTATCCAAATCAACAGATTCAAAATATTTACGAACTGATCTGCAATGATTGAACTCGTTTTCAGACATTGAAAAAAACAAATCAACATAATCCAGGTTGATGTCATAATCCTGACAGAACTCTTTTAACTTAGGAAAGACATTCTTGATAAAATAATAATGTTCTGCAAACATGTCGGGAATGGTGCTCACAATCATTATAGTAATATTATTTTTACCCATATACTCAACTCCACCATTAAAATTTTAAAAATCATCATAAAAATACTATATGATTTTTGAAACTAATGAAAAAAAGAATAAAAAAATAGCTATAAATTGTTTATAGCTTCAGTAATCAATTGGATGGTTGATTCAATATCATCCATACTGCATACGCTTACGGGAGTATGAATATAACGTGTAGGAACAGATAAAACACCAGTTGGAATTCCTTCACGGGTCAAGTGAATTGCAGTTCCGTCAGTTGTTCCACCGTCACTTACTTCCAACTGATAATCGATATCGTTTTCATCACCCGCTTTAATAAGCATGTCTTTTACAGATTGCTGAGTTAGAATACCTCTTCCGCTAGCATCGGCCAATATTATAGCAGGACCTTTACCCATAACCACAGGTGCCTCTTCCGGTTTTATGCCAGGATGGTCACCGGATAATGTTACATCAAGTGCAATAGCCAAATCAGGGTTTAACTTAAATGCAGAAGTTTTAGCTCCTTTAAGACCCACTTCTTCCTGAACAGTACCTACACCATAAACAGTGGCTCTGGTTTCTACTCTTTTTAAAACTTCCATCATCACATAACAACCTACACGATTGTCTAAAGCTTTACCCATAATCAGATTGTTAGGATATTCTTCAAAGAGGGCATTGAAGGTCATTTTATCTCCAATTCTGACCATTTTTTCTGCTTCTTCCTTATCTTTTGCACCTATATCAATAAACATGTCAGTAGCTTTAACAACTTTGTTTCTTTCTTCGGGAGTTGTTACATGTGGCGGTTTTGAACCTATTACACCTACAACATTTTCGCCTACAGATGATTGAATGGTTACTGTCTGGTTCATTAACATCTGGTCATTGATTCCGCCGATATTTGAGAATTTGATAAAACCATTATCATCAATGTATCTTACCATTAAACCTATTTCATCCATGTGAGCTGCAAGCATTACACTAGGGGCCTTTTTTTCTCCTTTTTTGGTGGCAATCAAGTTTCCCATGCTGTCTTTTTCTATTTTATCAGCTACATCTTCTAATTCACGAGTAATAATCTTAGCTATTTCCTCTTCAGAACCGGATACACCCGGCGCTAAAGATAGCTCTCTCATTAATTCCATCGTATCACCAAATTAACTTTATTAACTTAATAATATTAAATTGTTTCTAAAAAAAAGAATGTAAAAAAATATGTAAAATTACATATTGTTTAAAGGTTTAAATCCGATAGGAGTAGTACTGTATTTTGTTCCGGCAGCAGTGATTACATCCTGAACGGAAGAGGTGAGTTTTGATTGTGGTCTCCAAGGTGCATCTTTATCTTCTCCAACAATGGATACTGCATCAACGATATTATTTTCAAGCAGATATACTAAAATCGCTGAAACGACACCACCGTCCTGACCTATTATTGAATCTGCTTTTACACTGTAGATATCAAGATAATTCCCAAGAGGTTTTTCATCAATGTCTTTAGGATAGATTTCTTCACTGATGAATGTTCTAGGGCATGCAAAGTAACATGCATGGCAACCTTCATCACATTGTCCCTTAACTACCGGTTTTCTATGGTTAATGTGAATTATATCCTTCGGGCATACGTATTCGCATGCTCCGCACAGCACACATGAACCGACACTTATTACATCATTTTGTAAGTTTTCAAATTGACAAAGACCACATTCACGGATGAATTCCTCTTCAGTTACCGCCCTTTTTGACAATACAGGTCTTGCAACCGCTTCTCTTTTCTTATAATTCCGGGTATTTTTAGAGATTTTCTGATTGGCTATTTTTTCCAAAAGACTTAAACCTTTGCTTGTAATCTCATCTACTGTAATGTAACCTTTTTCAATGCAATCCTCAATTATCTGTCTTCCCTTTTTTGATCTCACAATCACTGTTGAATATCCGTTAGGAGACCCCACTGAACCAACAGAGATATCTGATGTATCTGATGTGTAATCTGTACATATATGGCAATTTTTACGTGTGAACGGTTCTGTTTCTGCTATCGGGATGGAGAATACATTACCGTCAATCAGATTTGCAATAAATCTGCCCTTATCTATTCTGAATTCTTTAACTTCATATAATTCAATACCCTGTTGTTTGAGATATCTTTCAAGATATGAGTATGAGAAATTTTCCATGCAGAACAAACCTATTTTTACGTCAATAGGTGATCCGCCTGTTTGTTCACTGTATTTATTGATTTTTGTTGCAGCCAGTATCTGGCAGGGTGTTCCCACCATTGCTGTTTTAATTTCACTCACTTTTTACACCTCACCATAGACCGGAAGGTAACTTCCTACATAATTATTCTATAGATTTCTACATATTTAAAGTTTTTCAAAAATTGAACAAAAACTATTATTAACCCAATATTAAACTGAATAGTTTAGATTTGAAAAATAAATGAAAATAAACATTAAACAAAATTATATGATTTGTATAAAACTCTAAAATAACAATCCGAAATTTTTAAGTTACTTGACAAATATACTATAAAATCGGTGAGAGCATGACAAAAACTATAAAAATTTATTTCAGTCCCTCCAAAACAACAAAAAAAGTCATAGAACAGGTTGCAAGCAACTTTGAATGGGAAAGCGAAACTTATGATTTGCTGAATTTTGACTGCGAAAAGGATATTTCAAGCGAAGACCTTGCCATTGTTGGAATGCCTATTTTTGCCGGAAGAATTCCAAAAACAGGTCGTGAAAGACTATTAAAACTAAAAGGAAACAATACCAAGGCAATAGCTATTGCAAACTATGGAAACGCACATGTAACAGATGCCTTGCTTGAATTAGTTGATTTACTAAAAGAAAATGGATTTGACGTTATTGCAGCTGCAACAACCGTAAGTCACCATTCAATATTTGATGGAGTCGCACAGGGAAGACCCGATAGTGAAGATATTGAAAAAATTAATGAATTCAGCAAAAAATGCCTGGAAAAAATTGAATCCGGAAAATCCCTTGAAAGCGAAATACCTGGAAACAGACCATATACCGATTACAAGCAGTTGCCATTCATAATAAGCTGCGACGAAACACTTTGCTCATTCTGCTATGACTGCGTTTCAATTTGCCCTGAAAATGCCATTCCTGATGACGATCCTATTAACACAGATTTAGAACAATGCAGCAGATGCACTGCCTGTATAAATATCTGTCCTGAAGATGCACGGGCATTTACTGGCGAAGCATTTGAAGCTAAAAAACCGGCATTTGAAAAAGCAAACAGTGAAAGAAAAGAGGCTGAATTCTACCTATAGATTCAACCTTTTTTTAGCCACATTTCTCACATACTCATTTTCATCATTAAGGGATGTTTCCTTTAAGACCTTTTTACTCACTATATGTTTAATGGCTGCTTCACGAACTCTCCATTGAGGCTCATTGTTAACCACATCAGTTAAAAATTTCTGATTTCTCACTTTGGAAACAGCCCTAACAGAAATATTTTCAGAAATACCCTGTTCATAAATCTTAATCAGACAACTTTCCACATTGATTTTGTTTAACGCCTTAAGTGAGAACTCTTCATCCTCATTTGCTAAAACTATCCTAATCAATGTTTCCAAATCATCAATATTGTCCAAAGTGCTTTTTCTTATATTTTCCAATTTTGCTTCATTTAAAATTTTAATAAAGGCTTTTTCATCACTTATATGCTTCATTGCCTCATTAGCAACATCTTCATTAGTCGAATTGATTACAATTTCCAGATAATCCTTTTCATCAACCAGATTAGGATTTTTAATTGCATGATTTCTAACAAACTGATCACTATCGTTTAATGCAATATCAATTAATTCTTTAGGATTCTCTATATTGTTTACAGCGATTTGGCGTACAAATCTGTCATCATCTGTTTTGATAATCTTCAATAAGGTTCCCTCATTGCTAATTTTCTTAACGGCTTCACTTCTTACAACATTATCCTTGTCATTTAATGCTATTTGAGTAAGCAAATCCTCATCATCCAAATTTGGGACCAAATCCAAGCGAACATCGGATTTTTCTGATTTCAAAATGATTTCTTTCAATATATTTTTATCATCAATTTTTTCGAAAATAAGTGACCTGATTTTCGCATTGTCTTCACACTTGGCGATTTCTGCTAACTTCTCTTCATCATTTATCTTGTTAATGGCGGCAATTTTAACATTTTCATCTTTTTGATCGATTGCAACTTTTTGGAGAACATTTTCATCTTTAAAGTTTTCTTTATTTATGGCAGTTATTTTGATTGAATTGTCTTTAGCCTTAAAAACCAAATCTTCCAAAACTTGAGCGGATTCAATTTTATCAACTGCCCCATTTCTATATCTTTTGTCATCAGCTTCAATTGCAATCCATTTGAGGGTTTCCTCATCTACAACCTTTTCAAAAATTTCATCGACATTAGGATTCTTTTTTGTATTGATTACAATTTCTGCAATTGACTTGTTATTTTCTCCCAGCCTTTCATATGCAAAACTTCTAACATCAAAGAATTGTGAGTTTTCCGCAGCATCCCAAAGTAAATCCTTATCTTTTACCTTATTGATTGCAATTAATCTAATAGCCCTGTCTTTTACATTTTTAGACATGTCCAAAGCGACATACTGATCTGTAATCTGATCTGCAGCTGCTGCTCTTGCATACCTATCTTTATCCGTTGTCGCTATTTTTTTTAGCAATAACTGATCCTCATCGATTTCAACATCTTTTGGAATAGGTTTTCGTTCCTTTTTTTCTTTTTTATCCGTTTTCTTAAATCTATCAAAAAGTCCCATATTAATTTACATCCCCATACATTTTCTCTAAAAATGCCGCCAGCGAAACAATATCCTGCCTGTTATGTTCTATGATGGGTACAATAGGTCCAATATTGTTTTGTGACAAATAAGTATCATAATATCCTGGAATATACTGTCCCGGAACATCATCTTCTCTTTCGATGCCAAAAAATTCTCTTTCAATTGTTTGAAGCCTGCAGTTTGGCAATTCATCACGCCACAGATTTTTTGCAAAATGCATCAAGTCAAGATGAGGTAAATCCAAGTTAGCATCAATTCTATTATATATGCATCTATTATTAATAAATGGTACATCGAAACTTTTTCCATTGAAAGTTACATGAACAGAATCCTCATCCAGATGTGAAAGATAAGCATCAAGTACAACATCTTCTTCAGAGTAATCCCTTAAAAAGTATTGCGATGATATTATTGAATTTCCCTTTATTTCTGCAACTCCAATCAATATTACAGGAACATTTGAAAGGCCTTTTGTTTCAATATCCATAAATTTTAAGTTTTCAACATCAGTAAGGGATATGCATTTCAACAGATTATCCCTACACCTTTTGGAATACCTATTATTATCAAGCACATCCATGACCTCACAAAATGACATATCCTCCATTTTATCTAAAAATTTGGATGCCACATCCCCATACCTGTCATGATTTGCAAGGGATTCAATTGTATCATAACCATCATTTTTAAGAGCTTCTTCTTTTTTAATGCCTATTTTTGGAAGGAGTTTTAAATTATGATTCATCTGATTTTTAAAATCATTATCCTCAATCTTAAAGTCTGTCCTTTCTTTTGTGGTGATTTTTAATGTTTCACCAAAATCTGTTGAAATAATCTTGGAATTCCTAATATCAGTTAATTTTTTTCCTTCAAAATCCGATAGTAATTTTCTTTTCAAATCATCAAAGTAGGTTGGTGAATTCTTTCTAGCTCTTTCTTTCGCTTCTTCGGAAGGGTTGGCCGAAGATATTGAATTAGACAACATCCTTTGATAGTAATTTTCCTGTTTGTCATTATACATAATTCAATTTAATTTTAGTAAATCAATTAATATATAGGTTTTTATTAAAGTATATTTGAATTTTTATAAACTATAAATAACTTTATATACTTGAATAGATATAATAAAACTTGGCTACAAAGTAGCCGGAGAGATAGATTAAACAGCCAAATTTTAAAATTCATTTCTCTAAAAGCTTGTAAAAACAAGTTGTTAGGTAGATAATTATATAATTATTTACCTAACCATCCCAAAACCTTTTTTTAAATATTATCCTGAAATTCCCAATTAAATAATCT
>NZ_JAUNXX010000106.1 GCF_030539555.1 Methanobrevibacter sp.
CAATTTTCCACATGTACGGTAATTTTTCATTAGTTTATTCAACTTTTGAAAATAATTCAGCCAACAATGGCGGCGCATTATTCATTGACAACTCTACAAATGCAATTTTTATGCGCAATACTTTTACAAACAATAAAGCAGCTAACACTGGGGGAGCTATTTATTCTCTTTTAAATAAATTAAATGCTCCATTTCAAAGATTTAATTCTGCCAATTCTAATGTTGCAGCTCATGAAAAGGACTATTATGATGTTTCAGCTCTTGATTTAGTAATTGGCAATGGAAATTATACTATGTATAATGTAGATGAAAATTCAATAAGTTCTCTTCCAAGCAGATACTGTTTGATTGATGAGGGCTATGTTACTGGTGTTAATGATCAGCAAACCAGTGGTAACTGTTGGGCATTCACGGCCATTGCTGTTTTGGAGTCCTGTATTTTAAAAGCTAGTGGGAATTGGGTGGATCTCTCTGAGGAAAACATGAAAAATGTAATAGCCTTATATTCTGATTATGGTTGGAACCTGGTTGACACTAACAATGGAGGTTATGATAATATGCCTTGGGGATATCTTGCAAGTTGGTTAGGTCCAGTAAATGAAATTGATGACACGTTTGATGATAAATCAACCTTATCTCCAATATTGAATAGCGTAATGCATGTTCAAAACATTAAATTTTTAGAACGCAGATCCTATACTGACAATGACGAGATTAAAAAAGCAATCTTAAACTACGGTGCTGTAGGAACAGGAATCTACCAGGATCCATATTATTTAAATTCAAATACTCATGCATATTACTGTTGGTATAACACATATTGCAACCATGCGGTCACTATTGTAGGATGGGATGACAATTTCTCAAAAGATAATTTCAGATGGGGCAGTGACATCGAAGGAAATGGAGCTTGGATTGTAAAAAATAGTTGGGGTGATGATTGGGAGGATAATGGATATTACTATGTTTCTTATTATGATGCAAACTTTGCAAGGCCATTGGATGAAAATTGTGCATATACCATTATTTTAAATGATACAATTAGATTTGACAAAAACTATCAGTATGACATTGCCGGCATGACAGATTACTTCCTAAATTCTTCATCAAAGGTCTGGTATAAAAATGTCTTTATTTCCACTTCCGATGAATATTTGGCTGCAGTTTCAACATACTTTGAAAAGGTTTGTAATTGGACTGCATCTGTCTTGATAAATGGTGAGCTTGAGGATGTCTTGTCAGGAAGCACCACTCCAGGTTACTATACATTTAATCTAAATAAATACATTCAACTTAAACCTGGAGATATATTTGAAATCATTTTCAATATTACCTCTTTTGGAGAGGCATCTTTTCCAATATCTGAAGCAACATTATTAAATACTCTTGTATACAGTCCACAGATTTCATATTTAAGTTATGACGGTGAAAATTGGGTTGATTTATATAATTTGACATGGAGATATTCGACCCATAATTATAGTTCCCAAGTTGCATGTATCAAGGCATTTACTTATATAAATCCAATCAATACATTAACTAATCTAAGCATTGATTTTAAACAGGATGAGTTATCAAATGTTACTGCAATTGTTATTGATGAATATGGCAATTTGGTAAAATGTGGTAAGGTCTCCTTTAATATAAATGGTGAAAACCAAAGTGTCAATGTTGTAAACGGCAAGGCAATCCTATCGTATGATTTAAACAAAAAAATTAACTCAATATCTGCCGTATTTGATGGTGAGGGATATAATTCATCTTCAAACATGACTTCTTATGTTCTTCCAAAAATAAATATTGACTGGACATTAAACATAACTCAGGTCTATAACAATGTAAACATCACCGTAAGTGCCAATAAATTACTTAATGAAAGCATAATCATGATTATCAATGGTGAAAAGGTTCCATTCGAATTAATCAATGGAAGCAACACATTGGAATTGAAGAATTTAGCCAATGATTTGTATGGTGTACATGTGTCACTTTTGGATAATTCTTATTATTCTGCTGATATTTTAAGTGATGAATTTGTTATTGAATTGTACAATACAAGAATTGTGTCCAATAGCTTAAATGCAACTGATGAAGGCGTGTTTGCCTACAATATAACTCTATTTGATGAAAATAATAATTCAATAGCAAATAAAAAGATCATTTTTACAATTGGCAATGTGAATTATATGAATGTGACTGACGATAATGGCATAGCCATTATCTTCATAAAATTGGAAAAAGGAGTTTATGATGTTAAATCAACTTTTGAAGGAGATAATAATTATTTTGCTTCAAATGAATCCAGTATAATCAATGTTAAAGGTAAAATTTTTATTAATCTGGATATGAATACATTTAGAAACATTGCATTTATCAATGTCTATGCAACCAACAACATTAACGAAACATTTATGCTATTAATTAATAACAAAACTTACAATATTACTTCAAAAAATGGTTTGGCTTCACTTAAATTGTATAATTTGTCCAATGGCATATATGATGTAACTGTATTTATGGATGAGGATGAATATGAATTCAATGAGATAAATTCACAATTTGTCATTGATATGGATGATTTGCCTGAAATCAACACTAACATTGTGATGTCTGATGCTGATGTGACTGTTAATATTGATGCTGGAAATGCTGAGGGTAGTGTTGTTGTAATAATTGATGGAGCATATGCTATTGTAAACCTTGATAAAGGCCGAGCTAATTACACTATTAAAGATATTGCACCTGGAAATCATTCTATTATAATATATGATGGTTTATCTTCATATTTCAAATCTGAAGTATTCACCATTCCAAAAAAGGAATCCAGTATTGAACTGGTTGTTAATAATACGAAAGTTGGTGAAAAATCAACAATCCTTGTTGAAGTTACACCCGAAGCTACAGGAATTGTTTCAATTGACATTAACGGCACAGATTATTTAATCAATCTATCCAAAACAAATTCATTGGAGGTCATATTTACGGAAGTTGGCAGATACCATATTACTGCATCTTATCTGGGTGATGAAAACTACAATTCCTCACAATCACGGGATTATTATTTTGTGGTTAATGATAAACTTAAACGTGATGTCTTCATTGATGTTCCTAATGATATAAAAGTCGGTAAAAATGTTGAATTTGCTGTTTTAGGAGATGTTACTGGTGATTTGGAGATTTATATTGATGGACAACTTCAAAATATTGAAAATAACGTTGTCACCTTCAAACCTTTTAATGCAGGTTTACATCTCCTCACTGTTACTGCTAACGAAAACAGTGATTATCATGCATTTAACCAATCAATTCCTTTTGTAGTTATTAAAAACGTTGCAGACATTTCCATTAGTCTACCTGAAACAATAATGGTAGGTCAAACTATCAGTATCAATCCAGTAACTGATAGTGATGGTTCATTAACTGTTAAAGTCAATGGCGAAACAATCAAATCCAGCTATCTAATTCCATTTAAAACTACATTCGTTATCACTGTAGAAAGTAGTGAAACAGAGATGTTTTATGAAGGTTTTTATTCTACAACTTTCACTCCAGTAAA